>CAZTXH010000173.1:0-5582 GCA_964617415.1 uncultured Rikenellaceae bacterium
CATCACAAGAGGCAAAAGAATACGGAATGATTGATGAAATACTTGAAAAAACTGAACATTAAGAAAAATGGATAAGTGTTCATTTTGCGGAAGAACGAAAAAAGAGACCAATATGCTTATTGCCGGGCTGGAAGGTCATATATGTGACCATTGTATTGAACAGGCTTACAATATAATGAATGAAGAACTCGGCACCAAAAAAAGTATCAGGTTCGACACAATAAATCTCCTTAAACCTTCCGAAATAAAAACCTTTCTTGACCAATATGTTATTGGACAGGATATGGCAAAAAAGATAATCTCTGTGGCAGTCTATAACCATTATAAAAGACTGATGCAAAAACTGGATGATGATGATATTGAAATAGAAAAATCAAACATTATCCTTGTTGGAGAGACAGGTACAGGTAAGACCCTCCTGGCCAGAACAGTGGCAAGAATGCTTCATGTTCCCTTTGCCATTGTAGATGCAACGGTACTTACTGAAGCAGGCTATGTTGGTGAAGACATAGAAAGTCTCCTTAC
Organism: uncultured Rikenellaceae bacterium; assembly: GCA_964617415.1. GTDB lineage: Bacteria > Bacteroidota > Bacteroidia > Bacteroidales > VadinHA17 > LD21. The sequence goes on from CAZTXH010000173.1 coordinate 526, forward strand.
AAGGCTACTCCAGAATGCTGAATACGACGTCAAAGCAGCAGAAAAGGGGATTATCTTTATAGATGAATTAGATAAGATAGCAAGAAAAGAAGGAGATAATCCTTCAATAACCCGCGATGTATCAGGTGAAGGAGTACAACAGGGTCTTCTGAAACTGCTTGAAGGATCAATAGTAAATGTACCCCCCCAGGGTGGCCGCAAACACCCCGAACAAAAAATGATACCTGTTGATACAAAAAATATTCTTTTTATATGCGGAGGTGCATTTGTGGGTATCGAAAAAAAGATAGCCAGCAGACTGAATACACAGATTGTCGGTTATGGAGCTTCAAAAATCAGGAATAAGATCGACAAAGATAACCTGCTTCAATATATTGCCCCGCAGGATCTCAGAGCATATGGTCTTATTCCTGAAATAATCGGGAGACTCCCTGTTGTGACACATCTTGATCTACTCGATAAAAAAGCATTAAAATCTATTCTTACAGAGCCAAAAAACGCTCTTGTAAAGCAATATATCAAGTTGTTCAAAATGGATAATATTAATCTTACTTTTGCTGATGGTGTTCTCGATTTTATTGTTGATAAAGCTTTCGAATTTAAACTTGGGGCACGAGGACTAAGATCAATATGCGAAACGATTATGCTCGATGCAATGTATGAAATGCCTTCACAGAAGAAGAATGAGCTTACAATAACTGTTGATTATGCATCACATAAACTGGAAAGAATAGACATGAAAGTGCTGAAAGTATCATAGATTTACATTTTATTATTTCCCCATCAACCTGTGTCTGAACCTTAATGTTATCTCTTTTGACTCATCACCCATAGTAACCGTTGCAACAGCGTCACATTCCCCGGTACCAAAATCTATTTCGAAAGGTTCCATCCCTGTTCTTTCTATCTTTACAACACCACTAACCATGAACCTGCATACACGTTTCCAGTGAAGGGCCGAAGTTATTGTCCTGGTATAAGAGACACCGTTAATATTTACACCCGTGGCAGTTCCTGTAACAAGGCATTCATCATCCCAGATGTTCCTGGTATATAATCCGGTTATCCATTCCTTTTCATGCTCAAATGAACGTTCTATAGTCTGATCATTTGGCAAAATCAGCTTGCCTCCTGTAAGTGTTGCGGCAATCACAAGGTTCTGACTATCATTAAATCCTATATTTTCAAGTGAATAGGTTCCTTCAACCTTGATGTCATTTATATAATATTCTTCAAAAGTGACATTACGCTGAGAACCTGTCAACATTCTGGGACCAGTAATTGTTATAATTATCTTGCCTGACCTTGTATTTTCATAAAATCCGGTACAACCTGCTCCATAATCAATAGTGATTGTCTTGGGCCATAAATTATCATCCGGATGAGTTATAATGACCGATGGACATGAATCAGATAACACTATGTCGTATTCCGACTTTGAGGATTCGCCTTTCTGGTAAGCATCAAGAATGATATCGGCGTAATCAATTGTATTGAATATGTCATTAAAAATAGCATTGCTAACTGCATCATCAGCAGCAAGATCAATGCTTGCCTGATCAAGAACAGATTCTTTTTTACATGATGATAATGTGACAATTACAAGTGCTACTATTAAGAATAAAATCTTAGTTTTCATAAGTTCTATTTTTTAAGTTAATAATTCCGATTTACAAGTACTTAGATTGCAACAATAACAAAAGGTTTAACCAGAGATCTTAAATTTTATATGATTTAGGAATCGTTGGATTGTTTTATTATCGACCTTTTTTTCTTTCCCAAATCTTAAATGTATATGGAATATCTGTATCATTATCACCTTTATGTTCCTCTTTCTTTATCACTTTCCATTCACTTTGGTCTATTTTGGGGAACCAGGTATCTGCGGGGCTTTTCTTATGAACATGAGTAATATAAAGCCTGTCAGCAACAGGCATAAACTGACTGTAAATGCTTCCTCCTCCTATAATAAATATTTCTTCTTCATCTTCACATTTCTTTAAGGCATCATCAACAGAATATGCTGTTACGGCACCATAGAAATCATCATAAGGAATATCTGTAATAACAATATTTTTCCGTCCCGGTAAAGGTTTTTTCGGTAATGATTCCCAGGTTCGTTTTCCCATTATCACGGTTTTTCCATATGTGATTTTTTTAAATCGCTTAAGATCTTCAGGTAGGTGCCATAGAAGCTCGTTATTTTTCCCTATTCCAAGGTCTTCAGAAACAGCAACAATTATTGAGATCATAAATAATAGGATTATACTGAAATCTCTCCTTTTATATGAGGATGAGACACATAATTTATCAGTTGAAAGTCTTCGAAATGGAATTTAAAAATGTCTGTTACTGAGGGATTAATTATCATTTCGGGCAATGGATAGGGTTTACGTGTCAGCTGTAATTTTACCTGTTCAATATGATTAAGGTAAATATGGGCATCGCCAAGAGTATGGACAAAATCTCCGGGTTTATATCCTGTTACCTGGGCAACCATCATAGTCAGAAGGGCATAAGATGCGATATTAAAAGGTACTCCCAGGAAAATATCGCAGCTCCTCTGGTAAAGCTGGCATGATAGTCTGCCGTTTGCAACATAAAACTGAAACATTATATGACAGGGCGGCAGGACCATTTTCTCTATTTCTCCCACATTCCAGGCACTAACAATATGACGTCGTGAATTGGGTGTTTTTTTTATTTCACTAATAACATTTGACAGTTGATCTATCTTTCTGTTCCCCTCAGCAGGCCATGATCGCCACTGATATCCATATATTGGCCCAAGATTCCCATTTTCATCAGCCCATTCATTCCAGATTGTTACCCCATAGTCGGTAAGATATTTTGTATTGGTATCTCCTGCAATAAACCAGAGTAATTCATGTATTATTGATTTCAGATGTAGCTTTTTGGTTGTGAGTAACGGGAATCCTTCTTCAAGATTAAATCTCATCTGGTACCCGAATATACTTATTGTTCCTGTACCTGTTCTGTCTCGTTTCTTAGTTCCCGTTTTCAGTACATGATCGAGAAGCTCGAGATACTGCTTCATCCCTATTGTTTTTTCTTTTTCCTTTTATCAATCTCATCCTGGATAGCAGCTGCACGTTCATAATCTTCTGTTTTCACTGCTTCATCAATCATCTTATAGAGTTCTTCATCCGAATACGAAGCATATTTGGGACTCGATTCCTGACTATCATTAGCACCAGAATTTGACAACTCGGTATCTGATGGAGCATTTGTAAGCTGAGCCTTCTTAAGGATCTCCTCATCGATATAAATCGGACAACCAAATCTTAACGCTATTGCAACAGCATCAGATGTCCTGCTGTCAATAGAATACTCCTTCTCTCCATTATTACAAATCAGCTTGGAGAAGAATACCCCATCCTCAAGCTTGTGGATCACAACCTCGATTATTGTTATATCAAACTGATCTGCTATTATTTTAATCAGATCATGAGTAAGAGGTCTGGGTGGTTCAAGATTTTCAAGCTTGATTACAATGGCTTGTGCCTCAAAACCACCAATAATAATAGGTATTCTCCTGGCACCATTCTCCTCTATCAAAATAAGCGCATAAGCTCCCGACTGAGTCTGGCTGTATGAAATCCCCATTACTTTCAGTTTTACTCTTTTCATATCAATTAGTTATGCGCCAATTAATTACATTAATTATTCATGTTTCAGACCAAATATAACATAAAGATAATAGAAGTATCTGTACAGTCAAAAATTCTTTTCAACATCATATATTCCTTCATTGTTCGGAGAGCGTTATTGCTTCACTATTCCCTGTCTTTATCAACCTTAAAAAACCAATATAAAGGTTTGATAATAATTGAAATTGTATATCTTTGCAGTCCGAAATTAAAAACAAATCCTGTAAGAGGCAATTGAAGATATATGCAATTTATCATATACGCCTCACGGAGTAATATAAAATACAAGAAATGTACGCAATCGTTGAAATTGCAGGGCAACAGTTTAAAGTAGAAAAAGGCAAAAAAATATTTGTTCATCATCTTGAAGCAGATACAGGTAAAAAGATAGAATTTGACAGAGTTCTTTTAATTGACGACGACGGTAAAATTACAATTGGAGAACCGGTAATAAAAAATGCTGTTATTGAGGGAAAAGTAATCGATCATGTAAAAGGCAACAAGGTCGTTGTTTTCAAGAAAAAGAGAAGAAAAGGATATAAGGTTACAAAAGGTCACCGTCAGAACTATACACAGGTTGAGGTATTAAGTATCAACGAAAAAGGTTTACCGAAAAAAGTTCAACCAAAGAAAGAAACAGTTACTGCTGAGGCTGTAACAGCTAAAGAAAAAAAGAGCACAAAAAAGAAAAAACCGGCAGCAAAAAAGAGTGTAACCAAAAAAGAGACAGCTCCAGCAAAAAAAACAGTTACAAAGAAAGCTACTACTGAAAAAAAACCAGCAGCTAAAAAGCCAGCGAAAAAACCAACTGAGAAAAAAACAACAAAAGGGAAAACCGCAAAATAAAAACATAATTATTATAAACAGTTATTAATCATGGCACACAAGAAAGGAGCAGGTAGTTCACGAAATGGTCGCGAATCTCAAAGTAAAAGACTGGGAGTCAAGATCTTCGGCGGAAGCACTGTAAAGGCTGGCAATATAATTGTCCGGCAGAGAGGCACAAAGCATAACCCGGGCCCTAATGTGGGATTGGGAAAAGACCATACTTTGTATGCTCTTATCGATGGAGAGGTTGAATTCACAAAAAAGAAAAACAATAAAACATACGTCTCCGTTAAACCTGTAAGTAATTAACATAATACTCCAGACTATAAGACTCCCCAAATTCTTTTTATAGATAAAAACATTATTGGGAGTTTTTAATAATTTTACAGCAGGCATCTTTTCAGCCTGCTTTTTTATTACTAAACATTTCAAAATGCTTACAATAAACCTTATTCGTGAAAAGAAAGATTTTATTATTGAACGTCTTAAAATAAAAAACTTCGATGCTGAAGAAATAATTGATAGAATTCTTAACCTCGATACATCACGACGTGAAAT
>CAZTXH010000174.1:0-3972 GCA_964617415.1 uncultured Rikenellaceae bacterium
CCATAGTCTCTTCGAAGCACGATTCCGGTGTGCATAATACAATTTTCAGTAGAGATAATGCAATAACTGCAACCAGGATTTTTGTTTTGTAACTTTTCATATATACTGATGACGGTTTGAATATCAGTATTACCTTATTTTCCTGATATACTCTTCAGCTTTTTTTATGGCGTTTTTTATTCCCTCAGGCTTTTTACCTCCTGCAGTTGCGAGAAAAGGTTGTCCGCCGCCGCTTCCGTTTATTTCTTTGGAAATCTTATTAATAATATAATCAGCACTAATATTTTTTTCTTTAACAAGATCATCGTTAACCATTACGGTAAGATGTGCCTTCCCTTCGATGGATGCACCGATCACTATTATGCTGTTACCATATTTCTTCCTTCCTTCAGATGCAATAGATTTTAGTGTGTCGGGTGAATCAGTTTTTAATTGTCCTGATAAAAACTTAATTCCATTAATATTTACGGCTTTATCCTCAAGGGACTTCAGGGCAATTATTGCCAATTGTGTTTTGTATTTCTCAATAGTTTTCCTGAGAGTACTGTTCTCAGCAATAAGTTTTTCGACACTTTCCCTGATATTCCCCGGTGTTTTTAGAAGTGAGGCGATATCTTCAAAAGCAGCAAGTTTTTCATTAATATATTCAAATGCCTTATCTGCAGTAACAGCTTCAATACGTCTTATCCCGGCAGCTATTGCTCCTTCTGATATTATTTTAATAATGCCAATACTTGCTGTGGATTCGACATGAATTCCTCCGCAAAGTTCAACAGAATCACCAAATTCCACTACTCTTACTGTGTCGCCGTATTTTTCTCCGAAAAGTGCAATTGCCCCCATGTCCTTTGCTTTCTCAAGGGGTATCTTATCGGTCACTTTCCTGTTTTTGTCCTCTCTCACCAGGCGGTTTGCCAGATCTTCTACCTTATTCAGTTCTTCCCTGCTAAGTTTATTGAAATGGTTAAAATCGAAACGGAGATGGTCTGGTGTTACCAGTGAGCCTTTCTGTTCAACATGGTCTCCCAGAACTGAGCGTAAAGCATAGTGTAAGAGGTGCGTGGCAGTATGATTATTGGCAGTCATCAACCGCTTTTCAGTATCAACTTTTGCAATGAATTGTGAATGGGGATCAGCAGGTGCTTTGTTAGCAATATGTAATATAAGGTTGTGCTCCCTGATTGTATCACGAATCTTGATCTTCTCTTTATCTGAGACGATATATCCGCTATCGCCTACCTGTCCTCCTGATTCAGCGTAGAAAGGTGTTTTATCAAGGACAATATGGCATATAGTTTTCCCTTTTATCTTTACCTCGCGGTATTTTGTAATGAGAACCTCTTCTTCTGTATTTTCGTATCCTGTAAAAAGAGTGACCTCAGAATCCCTTATTATTTTCCAGTCGCCGGCATCAAATGAAGCATCTTCTCTTGACCTGTTTTTCTGGTTTTTCATTTCGTTCTCGAATTCATTTATATTCAGGTCCATATTGTTCTCCTTGAGGATCAATTGGGTGAGGTCAGCAGGAAATCCAAAGGTGTCGTATAGTTCAAAAGCAACTTTCCCGGGCAGCTTTTTTTTATGCTCTTCTTTCATTTCGGAGATCACTTTATCCAGCATCTTAATTCCTTTTCCAAGTGTTTTTAGAAAAGCTGTCTCCTCTTCAAGTATTATTTTGGATATCAGCTCCTTCGATGAATCCAGTTCCGGGTAGTGATCACCCATTGTTTTTGCCAGTGGAAGTACAAGGTTGTAAATAAATGGTTCTTCGATACCCAGGTTGTTATAGGCATATCTTACAGCTCTACGGAGTATCCTTCTTATTACATATCCCGCTTTATTGTTTGAGGGTAGCTGTCCGTCAGCAATTGAAAACGCAACAGCCCTCAGGTGGTCAGCAACTACCCGCATGGCTATATCCCATGACTCGTTTACACCCTTTTTCTTCCCGGTGATACGTGATATTTCATTTATGACGGGTTGAAAAAGATCTGTTTCGTAATTCGATTTTTTCTCCTGAACAACCATACATAAACGTTCGAATCCCATGCCGGTATCGACATGTTTAGAAGGTAGTGATTCAAGTGAACCATCAGATTTGCGGTTATACTGAATAAAAACCAGATTCCATATCTCGATTACTTCAGGATCTCCTTTATTGACAAGTTCGTGACCAGGTTTTTTGTTCCTTTCTTTGTCTTCTCTTATGTCAACATGAATTTCTGAACAGGGGCCGCAGGGACCTGTATCGCCCATTTCCCAGAAATTATCCTTTTTTGTTCCTTCAAGTATATGTTCAGTTTTATCAGGGAAGCATGTTTGCCAGAATCTGTAAGCTTCATCGTCACGTGGAACATTATCCTCTTTATCACCCTTGAAAATTGTTGCATACACACGATCTTCAGGGATGCCAGTTTTTTCAGTAAGAAATTCCCAGGCCCACTCTATAGCTTCTTTCTTGAAATAATCTCCAAATGACCAGTTGCCAAGCATTTCAAACATGGTATGATGATATGTGTCATGGCCAACCTCTTCGAGGTCATTGTGCTTTCCTGAGACTCTGAGACATTTCTGTGAATTTGCAATCCTTTTATATTGTGACTGGCTATGGCCCAGGAAAATATCCTTGAATTGATTCATCCCGGCATTGGTGAACATAAGGGAAGGATCATCCTTTATCACCATTAGTGCTGATGGTGTAATTTCATGCCCCTTTGACCTGAAAAAATCAAAATACAACTGCCTCAATTCCTTTGCCTTCATATTTAACATATATGCATATAGTGTAAATATACCCGTATTCCGGCTTGTAAAATTAATTTATTTGAGTTAGATTTGTAGGATACATGTTATAAAAATTCGAAATTCTGGCTTTGCCTATACGAAATAAAAAATATATCTTAGACCATAAAGAACTGCTATACAGGCAGGTAAACTTCCCATGGTATAAAAAGCTTTTAAAGCTCTTTTTCTGGTTAGCAATTACAATAGTAATTACGGTAATTTACGGTACAATTTTCGAACATATCTTTGGCTCACCAAAAGAGAAATTACTTAACCAGCAAATTGATAACCTGAAGCTTCAATATATATTCGCTGAAAAGAATCTTGATGATGCTTTCACGATGATGAACAGTCTCAAGATGTCGGATGAAATACGTTACAGGCCTATTCTTGAGATGGACAGTGTTCCTGAATCATACAGGAATCCGGGTTATGGAGGTGTCGACAGGTTTAGAAACCTCGATGGTTATATTAACAGTGATCTGATGAAGTCAACCAGGACAAGGATTGAAGAGCTAAAGAATATGATAAATGTTCAGGATGTCTCCTTTGTGGCTATTGAGGAAAGAAGAGTCGAATGGGAAAGAATGTATGAGTACCTGCCTATGATAAGTCCTGTTGATGTTACCATACCATTAGGTGATGGTCTTAAATTCAGGGAAGTACATCCTGTAACAGGAAATCCTCAATGGCATCATGGTCAGGATTTCAGTACCCCTTACGGAACGGAGGTGTTTGCTACAGGAGCAGGAAAAGTAATTGAAGCAGGGTGGAACAGAGGTGGTTTCGGAAATCATGTACGTATTGATCATGGATATGGTTACCAGTCGATTTACGGGCATCTGAGCAGCATAAAGGTAACAAAGGGGATGAACGTAAAAAGGGGCGACCTGATTGGACTTACAGGAAACTCAGGAACTTCATCCGGCCCACATCTTCATTACCAGATTGACCAGTACGGAAAACATAAAAATCCTCTCTATTATTTCAATGACGACCTCACGGAAGAGGAATACTTTGATATGATCCAGATGCTTACTTCAAGCACGAAACTCAGATAATAAAATAATTGCTTATAAAAATCTTAAAAAATAAAGTTAGGCCATAGGGTGGCAGTGGTATCTTTTTGATGAATTTTCTATCTTTGTGCTGTTATGCCAAACTCGAGATATAAGTTCAACCCCGAGT
>CAZTXH010000174.1:3982-5581 GCA_964617415.1 uncultured Rikenellaceae bacterium
ACCCCGAGTCGCTCAGTTTTGATAAAATCAGGTTGAGCATAGGAGCAATGTTATTGAGGGGATTGGCATATTTAGTCGGATCACTCATAATAGCTTTTATTTACTATGTGATCTTTACAATATTCGTCGATTCTCCAAAAGAAAAGGTGTTAATACGGGAAATTGAACAATTGACCCTTCAGTACGATCTGATCCACAAGGAAATGGAGAATATCGAGAAAGTTATTGATCATCTCCAGGAAACAGATGACAATCTTTACAGGACAATCTTTGAAGCAGAGCCAATTCCGGAATCATTAAGGGAAGGTGGTGTCGGTGGTATAAACAGGTATAAAGAATTGGAGAGATATGATAATTCGGAAATTGTAATTGAAACAACTAAAAAGCTTGACAGGATAAGAAAAAAAATCTATGTCCAATCAAAATCATTTGACGATCTTATAACACTGGCCATTAGGAAAGAGGATATGTTGAGATCGATTCCGGCTATACTACCTATCTCAAATAAGGCTCTGACAAGGACTGCTTCAGGTTTCGGATTAAGAATCCATCCTATTTATAAAATAATCAAGTTTCAAGCAGGAATGGATTTTACTGCTCCTTCCAGTACCGACATTTATGCAACCGGTGATGGTACTATAGCAGCTGTTATTTCTTCAAAGCGTGGACTAGGTAATCATATAATAATCGACCATGGATTCGGTTACAGTTCCGTCTATGCACATCTCGAAAGTTTCAATGTCAGGAGAGGACAGAAGGTGAAGAGAGGAGATGTAATAGGATTTGTCGGCAATACTGGAACATCTGTTGCTCCTCATCTGCACTATGAGATAAAACTTAACGGGGTAAATGTTGATCCTGTAAATTACTATTTTAATGATCTGTCACCTGAAGAATATGAAAGGATGATTGAGATAGCCTCAAAAACAGGCCAGTCATTTGACTAGTTCTTCCCTGCACTTTAATATGAAGATAAGATATATCCTCGTTTTTGTTATTTTTTTATGTTTTATATGTCATCATGCCAACGGCACAATGACACTCAATGATACTATCCCTGGCCAGAAAAAGATTATTATTTCAGGAGTGGGTGATATTATGTTCGGAACCTCTTTCCCATCATCTGATTACCTGCCTCCCCATGATAATCCGTTACTGCTTCTGGGAGATCTTTCTGACACACTGGCTGCCTCTGATATTACTTTCGGGAACCTCGAAGGATCATTTCTTGACGAAGGGGAACCTGTAAAAAAATGTAAAGATTCAACACATTGCTATCTTTTCAGAATGCCGGAACGTTACGCTTCGGCTCTTTCAGAGTCGGGATTCGATATTATCAGTCTGGCAAATAACCATTTCGGTGATTTTGGACCTCCTGCAAGAAACCGTACAATGAGATTACTTGATTCTCTGGGTATCTATTATGGTGGTATTGAGGAACACCCCTTTTCAATTTTTAATAAGGATTCTGTCGTCTATGGGTTTTGTGCCTTCGCACCAAATAAAGGCACAGTAAGTATTAATGATTTGAAAGAAGCCGTAACTATTGTCAGACTGCTGGCTGACACCTGCCAGATAGTAATTGTATCATTTCATGGT
>CAZTXH010000175.1:0-5562 GCA_964617415.1 uncultured Rikenellaceae bacterium
TGGTATATGGTGCCTATTACCTTTACACTTAAATAAAATCGATTTTCGATTATATGAAAGGGGCCCTACAGAGTGCCCCTTTCTTGCTTTTACCCCCCACCCAATTCTTCCTTTAACAGTGTCACAAAATTTTCTATATCCTCCTCTGTGGTATCCCAGCTTGTCATAAGGCGGTATTCCGAGGTTTTCTCATCCCAGGGATAAAAGAAATACTCCTGCCTTACTCTCTCTGCTGTCTCAGGCGGAAGGATTACAAAAACACCATTAGATTCCACCTTCTGTGTTATTTTCACCTGACTGATCCCCTCCAGCTTTTCTGCCAAAATCCAAGCCATGGAATTGGAATGCGAAGCACATCTTTTCCACAGATCATCCCTGAACCAAGCTACAAACTGAGCTGAGATAAATCGCATCTTTGATGCCAGCTGCATACCCTGCTTTCTGATATATTTAAAATCGGCGGATAATCCCGGAGTAAGAAAACATACAGCTTCACCTGTCATCATACCGTTTTTGGTTCCCCCGAATGATAATAAATCGACACCTGCATCTGTAGTAAACTCCTTAAAAGGACGATTAAGGTATACAGCGGCATTTGATATCCTTGCACCATCCATATGGAGTAACATGCCCCTGGAATGAGCAAAATCAGATAGCTCTTTGATTTCCTGTACACTATAAACTGTACCCATTTCCGTCGATTGTGTAATGGAAATCACTTTAGGCTGTGAATGATGCTCAAAGTCCAGTCCATACATATGTTTTTCCACCATTTCGATGGATATTTTCCCATCAGGAGTATCAACAGTAAGTACTTTACAACCCGTGAATTTCTCCGGAGCACCACACTCATCCTGTTCAAGATGAGCACTAAACGCCGTTATTATGGAATTCCATGACTTAACAACTCCACTAATAATCAACACATTAGCTGCAGTGCCTGTAAATACGAAGAAGGTTTCCGTATTTTCACCAAGTTGTTCCTTAAACAACTGTTTTGCCTGTTCGGTATAGATATCCGATCCATAACCAATCACGTGGCCACTGTTAACCTTTTCAATCTCCTTCAGGATTTCGGGATGGATACCGGCATTATTATCACTGGCAAAACCTCGTTTCATTTTTTGCATTAAGTACATTTAAAGACCTGCCGGAAAATTATTTATTTACAATATCTGCCATATATTCCCGTGCAAGTTTAACCTGCTCATGAACATATTCAATACCGGCCCGTGTATGGTCTTCATTTAAGACAGGGTGGCATAATTCAAAGGTAAAGTACCCGTTATATCCTATCTCATTCATCAGACCTATATAATGATGATAATCAGGCAATTGTCTGCCAAAACGTGTATCTATAGCCTTCTGTTTAATAGTATCATCTGTATCACGATAAAATTCACCTCCATAATGAGAATGCACCTGGAGGTTTCCTACTGTACGGACAGCATTTGCCACATATTCTTTATCAAAGTTCTCAAATATAGGCAGATCAAGGCAAATTTTAAGCCATGGAGAGTTTACCTCTTTTACGAGGTCATATGTATCCTTCCAATGTCTGATTAGCGGAGCATGGTTCTGCAGAACCATCACCACCCCATTATCTTCACCCATTTTTGCTGCTTCCTTAAGACATTCTTTAACAAAATTCCATCTGTCGAGATGTGTAACGTATGGATATTGGCCCTGGAAAGTATACTCATCGCCACGTACGAGGTCATATGTACCAATGCCCTCATGAATTGGGACACCATACCATGCTGCAAACAGGCGTACAAACTTTGCCCCAAGGTCTTTTGCCATTTTTGCAGTCTCGCGTACCATAAGAAGCTGGCATGATCGGTGTTCAGGGATAGGGCTTGAAAAGTCATTATTGGCAGCTACACATGGCATTTCCAATCCATATTTTGCCATAGTATTGAGCATAGCTTCTCTCTTACGACCGTCGAGGTCCAGAGGAGATCCCATAGGTCTCTTATTGTCAAGTTCCACGCCATCATATCCGGCTTCTTTTGCCCGCTTACAGAATTCATCAAAAGAGAGAGCATCACCTTCATACCATATTCCACCATATGTAATGGAATAGAGACCGAGTTTAATGTTACCGGCCGTGCCAGGCCTCCTTTCAGAGGCTTGAGGAAGATCCTTTGCCGATGTTGTGATGCCATTAAACATGGCTACACCGGCAGCTACACCAGATGTTTCAATAAATTTCCTGCGGTTCATAGGTTTTGTAATTTAAATCTAATCTCTTATTATCTTATTTTTGATCCTTTTAAGGCAAAGAATGTAATATAGGTATAATAAATAAACAGGCAGCAAACAGCCACAATAAGACCAACACTTTTTTGTATTCCTCCCATCATTATTGGCAATATTGCAGCACCTATTACTGAAGTAGATATGACACCTGATCCAACTTTGGTATGTTTACCCAGGTCTACAAGAGCCAGGTTATAAATACATGGCCACATTATTGAATGCATTAGTCCGGTTCCAAGGAACAAAACCAGGGCTATCCAGCTTGAACCTAAACTGCCAAGAATAAGTGACAGTAACAACATGATAGCTCCGACAATTGCATTAAAACTCAATATTCGCGTTGCAGTAAATTTACGAAGGATAAATATACCGGCAATACGCCCTACCATTAATCCGGCCCAGTAATAAGCAAGTAACCTGGTCCGCATCTCCCCGTCGAAATTAAAATCCAGATTTATTGAGTAATCTGCAAAAAAGCTTGGAATCCCTATTTCAATACCCATATAGAAAAAAATAGCCAGTGATCCTAACCACAAATGAGCATATTTATATGCACTCGATTTGACTTTTCTGGTCCCGCCTTCCTTAACATCGTTTTCTTCTTCTTTTATTTCAGGAAGCTTAAGAAAAAATAATATAATTACTATAATGAGTGATACAATTCCTATTCCCAGGAATGGACCTTGTACAGCTTTAGGGTCAGATTTACTGCCGATTGCAGATGATACAATCAGTGAGGAAACAAAAATAGGAGCAATTACAGTAGCTACGGAATTAAGTGCATTTGTAAGAGTCAGTCTGCTGGCTGCTGTTTCAGGGGTGCCCAGAGCATTTACATAAGGATTGGCAGCAACCTGTAACAGTACAATTCCAATGGCAAAGACTGAAACAGCACTCAGGAAGCCGTAATAACCGATAGCTACACCAGGTATACACAGGAAAAAACCAATACTCACAAGTGCAATTGCGGTTACCACACCGTACTTATAGCCTATCCTGTTCAGTAGATAACCTACCGGTATTGACAGGACATAGGCTCCATAGAAAAATGTGTTTGGAAGTTGTTTCTCAACTTCGTTTAGTCTGAAAGCACCTTTCAGGTAATCGATCAGAGAGTTGTTCATTGTAGTGATAAAGCCTAAAAGAAAGAATAGTGCAGCCATCACTATCAATGGGAAGAGATACTTTGTATTCTTGTTTTGCATTTTGGTATGCTTTATGATTTGCTAATGTGTTTTTTAAATTGAATTATAATTCTACCTTTCCTGCACCCTGATTTCTTATAAAAAGCTTATGACAGGCTCCCTTGCCGTAGAAATGTTCCAGTGTTTCTATATATCTATCCAGCAGATTTTGTGGTACAAAAGCCTGTATAGTACCGGCAAAACCGCCACCATGGACACGCCATGCCCCCTCTCCTTTAAGTACCAGTTCACTCAGGGCAAGCGCAAGTGATACACCCTGCTCCCTGACGTTACTTGGAGGGAAGATATTCTGGTTATACATAAAGGAACTAAAACCTGATTCTATTACCATCCTGAGAAAAGCATTAAAGTCGTTTCTTTCAAGGGCAGCTACCTGATCAACAACACGTTGATTATCACCCTGGAAATGAATAGCACGCAATATTGCACGGTCTCCTACTTTTTCGCGGATTGACGGGGCGATTTCAAGAATCTGTTCAAGTGTTACATGCCTAAGCACTTTTGCTCCCAGCTCGGTAGCAACAGCTTTCATATCGGCAGGAAGTGAAGCATATTCATCGTTAAGATCGGCATGACTGCCGCCTGTATCAGTTATAACAAGTGTAAATCCTGTCGTAACAAAATCAAATTTCACTTTCTTCACAACAGGATTTGAAGGATCAGCAAAGTCAATAGTAATAAGACCGCCCATGGCACAGGCAGTCTGATCCATTAATCCACAGGGTTTGCCAAAATAATTATTCTCTGAATATTGTCCAATGATTGCATTTTTTATAGGATCTACTTTCCCGTTATTAAAAAAATGACTCAGTATGGCACCAATCAATACTTCAAATGAGGCTGAAGAACTTAACCCGGACCCTTTGGGTACACAACCGTCAATACATGCATCAAAACCACCTATTGCAAAGCCTTCCTCTTTAAAACACGAACATATTCCCCTTACCAAGGCTGCTGATGTTAAATGTTCACTTTTATCAGGTTTCAGCGACGATAGATCAACCTTAAATCCGGGATAACCTTCCGATAAAATACGAATAACATTGGTTCCATTCCTGGCAGCTGCCGATACAATATCCAGGTTAACAGCACCTGCAAGGACGCGTCCCAGGTTGTGATCAGTATGATTGCCGCCAATTTCAGTACGACCCGGTGAGCTGAATAATTCAATATCTTCAGTACCGAATTTATTTGTAAACTGACTTAATAACTTATGATATCTTTCAGCATTTCGTTTTAATTCAACCTTATCATTTCCATACAATTCATGGAATACCTTGTTGTTACTATTACTGATTTTATTTATAATATTATTTGCTTTTGTCATTAATTATTTTTTTATGTGATCTATGGTAAAAATAGCAATTATCAGGTAACAACATACAAAGGCCGTCTCAAAATAATAAGACGGCCTCTCTTTTTTAGATTAAATGAATAATATGTCTTATTTGTGTCTACTTCCCACTAATGCGAAGAATATAATATAGGCATAAGATACTATCGGAACGATAAATGTAAATCTGGCCGTATGGGTTCCGTCAGCAAGTACCGGGCTTAAATCAGCAATTCCACCCATAACAACAGGCAGAACAGCACCACCAACAATTAGTGTATTTATCAATCCTGATGCCATGCTCAATTCACCTTTATCAAGACCGTCAATACCCAATGCGAATATGCTCGGGAACATAATGGAATTGAACAATCCAACCGATATACCAACCCAGAGTACAATCTGGCCTGTTGTAACCATTACCGTAACTAGTAAGAGAATAGCAACCAGACCGAATACGGCGAGAGTTCTTTTTGCATCACCTCTTCCGAGTTGCATCAGAAGATAGTTTACCAATGCTATCCCTGCAAATATCAAACCATCAGTAATTGACTCCTGTCTTACATACCAACCCACAAATATTGCAACTGCCAGCACTATAACTGTATACACGTACTTTTTGGATTTTGCCACATTCGACAACATGTATGCTCCGTAAAACCGTCCGACCATGGCACCACCCCAGTATAAGGCTATCATTTTAGCTGCTTCGGACTTGGTAAATTCAGCTACTTCCTGTAAGTAAACCTGTATATATGCCGC
>CAZTXH010000176.1:0-5548 GCA_964617415.1 uncultured Rikenellaceae bacterium
GCATTACTTTGCAGGTCAAGAAGGTTTTTAACCAGTGAATAAACCATGGTATGTCTCAACGGGTAACCCATGGTAATATTAATATCGGGGATATTCTCAGGAAGACTTGTAAGCACAGGCATCAGAAGGTTCTCATCAGCCAGGATAATTGCTGTCTCGTGTGCATTTTCAGGAGTAAGTCCGGGTATATCGCTTATAAGCTCCGGAATAAGTTTTACCTGAGAAACATCCGATGATGTATCAATTATTCTTCGTTTTATTGAAGGTGACGGTTTTGAAAGCATTGTTTCATAACTCCATTCACCGGGCATATCATCACCGAAATATTTAAGGTTATCTTTAAGGAAATAGCCTGCAGAATTGAGTCTTCCCTCTCTTACATAAGAATTATCATAATCCCAGTAAAATTTTGCACGGTTTTCATCTTTCAGTTTCGACATCAGTTGTTTTTCACATTCATTAAGGGCATTAAATCCGGTAAAATGTACCAATTCCCAAGCCAGGCCTTTTAATTTATCCCTTCCGGGACCCTCTATTACATCCCTGAAGATCATTCCTTCATACGCAAGTTTTTTTTCATTTAGTGACTTTCTGAATTTCTTGTAAATATCATCCAGTACTGACCAGATGTTCTTAAACTCTTTCTTTTGATCTGATATCTTCTCAGGATTGAAATTGGTCCAGAAACGTTTTACAACTTCAGCCTGTTCATCTGTAAGACCTCCAAAAACATGATCTATCTCTTTAATATCCTGAACATTCCGAAATATTCTGGAGGCATCTGCGAGGTTTTTATCCACATCATCAAAATCGTTCAGAAGCATATCACCCCAGAAATAAAAATCATCAAAGCTTTCATTACTTTTTCTTACTTCACGATACACTTTATACAGCTCAAAAAGAAGTATTTCATTTTCTGCCAGTTGTAATTCCGATAACGATCTGAAAAGATCATTGACTGTTATTATAGCCGGAGTCCATGCAGGTTTGCTTATCTCCCTTGCAAGATATTTCAGGAAAAATAGTCCGGCACGACGGTTAGGAAATACAAGACAATGTTTGTTAAGAGTATTACCATGCTCCTTGTAAAGTGATTTTGCGATATGTTCGAGAAAGTATTCCATAATAAGCGGTATGCGGTGACCGGCTTGCGGCAACTGGCACTATTTCCTTTTTACTTTTATCTTTTTACTTTTATCTTTTTACTTTTATCTTTTGTCTTTTATCTTTTGTCTTTTATACTGCTTACCTTGCCATGTATCGAGCTCCTCGAGGCGTTTTTCGATTAAGTAGACGATCTGGTCGGTCCTTTTCATACCCCATATTCTTTCTGCCAGAAACTGTGGTGGGGCCTCTCCGGTAAAACGTTCCACAATAATATCTGGATTGAATCTTTCAAGAAATTTTATTATAAACTCAAGATACTCCTCCCATGTAAACATGTGGAAGTCGGAAGGATTATTACGATATTCGGTCTCCATGACAGTTCCTTTTATTATCTGCAACTGATGGAATTTTACCGTGGTCAGGGGTAATCCGGAAATGAAATTTGCCTCTTCAAGCATTTCTGCCTCTGATTCCCCTGGCAAACCAAAAATAAAATGAGCACCTGTCTTTATTCCCAGATTTGCAGTTGTCGTTACAGCATCAGTTGCTTCCTTAAATGAATGGCCCCTGTTAATTCTTTCAAGTGTTTTATCATAACATGATTCAATGCCATATTCAACTGACAAATAATATTGCTGAGAGAGCTCCTTCAATAAAGCTAGTTTTTCATCATCGATACAATCGGGACGTGTTCCGATTATTAGTCCAGCGATTCCGGGATACTTTAAGGCCTCCTTATACATCGACCTCAGATTATCTACAGGTGCATAAGTGTTTGAATAAGCCTGGAAATAAGCAAGATATGATTCTGCTTCACGATATCTCTTTTTATGAAAATCTATCCCCTCCTCTATCTGCCATGTGATGGATTTATCAGGAGTGCAATATGAAGGACTGAATGCATTATTGTTACAAAATGTACATCCTCCGGTACTCCTTGTTCCATCGCGGTTGGGACAGGTAAATCCGGCATCAATCGAAACCTTCTGTACTCTTGCACCAAAGAGTTTCCTGAAATAATCAGGGTAAGCATTGAATCGCCTTGTATGGCCCCATGAAAATTCTATATTTCTCCTTGAGTCTGGCATTACGCTTCGACTATCTTGTTTTTATCAACATACCACAGGTAACCTTTAATATCTTTATATCCCATCTCCTTAAGAAGGTTACGATACCTGTTTATCTGTCCTGCATAATGTTCATGTTCCTCTCCAAACTTAAAATCGATTATTATTGTATCATTGCCTTTTATTATTATCCTGTCTGGCCTCCGGGTCTGACCTGATGGCAGAAGTATCTCTGCCTCTTTCATTACATTTAATCCGGGAGTAAACCATTCCGAAGCCGGTGTTGATGAAATCAACTCCTTCAGTCTTTTTTCAATCTGATGTGCTTTAGATAAAGCTATCCTCCCCTCAAGTACAAGCTGATTAACTACACCGGGTATATCATCCCTGGTATCAATGCTTTCAAATACAGTATGCATCATCTTTCCATAGCTGATCTTCTCTCTCAAAGCTTCTCCTCCTTCAGAAAAATAGTTTTCTCCATGCAGTTTCAACCTTAGCGATCCTGGTTTTCTGCTAACTTTATAGCTCATTGATAAAAGATCCCTGTTCATCCCATTTATCGGTCTGATCTGAGGTATCTCACCAAACTCAAAAATTTTATTTTCAACACTATAGAATTGCGACAGCATGCCACCTGATTCACCTGCAGGATTTTCATCTGACATAATTGTATTTTTCAGAACACTGGCAATTTTCTCACCAGTGCCAGGTGTTTCAGGAGCAAATCCCCAAACAGCATCAATTGCTCTTGTCAGAGAAACATAGAGGAGGTTTATATTATCAATATGAACGGAAAATTTCTCATCACCATAATCTTCTGCAAAAATTGTATCTGTCAAAGCTTTGCCATACTTTACAGGTACTATTCCCAGTTCATTAAAGGGTTCTGAACCCGGTTGTACCCATAATATGGGTTGTTTCAGTGATTTATGGTCGAGGTTCCAGGAGATAAACGGCAGGATAACTATCCTGAATTCAAGTCCTTTTGATTTGTGAATTGTAAATACCCTCGCAGCATCCTGATTTGCCGGAAGCACTACCGATTCTTTATCCTTACTTATCTCCCACCACTCCAGAAAAGACTGTAAATCAGCACTTCTAGTTCCCGAAAAAGCTAGAACAAGATCCTGGAAAGCATTCAGGTAAGCTACGTTCCATGAGTATTTACCCAAACCAAAAAATTCAATTATACTTTCTGTAGTTTCAAATAGCGGCAATTGTCCGGCAGTCTTCATAAACTTTTCATATCCTTCGGGGTAACAATTATGGGAGCTATTCTCCATGCTATCGCGAAAAAGCTGGATCCTGTCCGGATCTTCTCTTTCAGTTGCCAGGAGATAAAACCTGACCATCTGTGCCCTGCTGATCATGTCGACAGGATTATTAAGCACCTTTATTACTGATATTATGAAGGTAATAACAGGAGAACGGGAAAGAGACAAAGAATCATTTGATACTATATTGTAATTATATTTTTGTTTCTTCTCTTCTGTTGCACCGGCACCATACTCAATCATTCTTTTCACCACTGCTTCTCCTTCTTTGGCTTCCCTGACAATAATTCCAATATCTGAAGCCTTATATCCTTTATCCTGAACAGCTTCGATCACTGAAGGCAATTTCTCAAGTACAATATCCTCCCACTTCCGGATAATTTTTCCTCGCTTAGCCTTATTCTGTTCTGTACTCTCCTCCCGTTCATCATCAATGAACTCAATCCTGACAAAACCATCATTGCGTTTGCCGGGGTCAACCTGTATTGCTTCAGCATAAAGATTTTTAAAGTCTGTTAGAGCGTGATCTTCCTGTAACTCTTCCTCAATTTGTGCCGGAATCAACGTAAAGAGAGAGTTATTAAACCTGATTATATTTGTGCGACTTCTCCAGTTAGTCAGCAGGGGTTCACTCAGGTATCTCTTGCCATCAACCAGCATATCTTTCATTCCTGCCAGTATTTTCCAATCACTGTTTCTCCACCTGTATATCGATTGCTTGAGATCTCCCACAACAAGGTTATCGGATCCCCGACCCATGCTTTCATCAATCAATGGTTTAATATTTTTCCACTGCAATAAAGAAGTATCCTGGAACTCATCAATCATATAGTTCTCATAAATATTGCCGATCTTCTCATAAATAAAGGGAGCCTGGTCCTCACCTGTTATAAGACTAAGAACTTCACCTGCTTCAGACAGGAGAAAACTGTTTTCAGAGTTAGCAACCTGGTGTACCTTGTTCAATACATCAGAGAGAATTCCAAGGGCATAAATATTCTTAAGAATAACATCGGAGCTATTATAATATACGATATTACTATTATAGAAACGGATTGCTTCCTTCATGTACTTATCCAATCCACCATTTATTGCTTCCTCCAGTGGAGGATCAGGTTTTCCTGATGACCATACAGGGGGATCATCAAGGATTTTCAATACATAAGAGTTTGCATCTGTTATATTACCATTCGCAAGAGACCTGATATAGCCTGGAATACCTTTACCTTTATGGTAAAACATATCATCGTCAAGTCCCTTTTCTGAGAATATCTGTTCACATTTTTTACCAAGATCAACTAGTTTTTCTTCAAAATTTCTCTTTAGATCCTGTATCTTCTTTATATAACCAAGCAGGAAATCCTTATTTTCAAGGTTAGTTCTCTGTTGATCTGAAAGGATCCTGTATTTTTCTTTAAAAAGCTCCTCAGCCAGTTTCATGATATCACCCCTGAGGTCCCAGCTTTTTTCATCTTCAAGTTTTACCATTACATACTGGTTCAACCAATTCCTTAACTGAGGATCCTCAGCAGAAGAGGCTATCATTTCATCAACAGCTGTTGCAAGTATTATACTATGATCCAACTCAATATTGAATCCGGAGTTAAGTCCCATCTCTCTGGTGAATGCGCGTAAGACTTTCTGAAAAAATGCATCTATAGTACAAACTGAGAAACGGGAGAAATCGTGAAGTATTGAAAAGAGGATCTCACCGGCTTCTTTTCTCAGGCTTTCCTCTCTCATCCTTGTCTTTTTTAAAAGTTCCGGCAGATATTCTGATTTACCACCTATAGATAGATAAAACAGCTGATCCAGTATCCGGTTTTTCATCTCAGCAGTGGCCTTGTTTGTGAAAGTCACAGCTAATATCTTACGGTAGTTATAGCGGGATTTGAAAAGATGTGCCAGGTAAATACCTGCAAGCCTGAATGTCTTGCCTGATCCTGCTGATGCACTGTATATGGTGAGGGTGCCGGATTCCATGTGATAAAGATACTTATTTCTCCTTTTGGTTACATGTACCCATCCCCCATCATTGTAATCCAATTTATTCCCCCTCCTTGCGCCAATGTATGGGTGACATACATGGTATACAGG
>CAZTXH010000177.1:0-655 GCA_964617415.1 uncultured Rikenellaceae bacterium
TCTTAATTCTACAGTGGTATTATTCTTGTCGGCATTTGAGTTGACAAAAAGATCATCATCACCCGATACAACATGACTGAATGTACCAAAACCTTTTCTGTCGAAAAAAAGGGATCTTTTATATGAAAGATTTCTTCCCACACCCATATAGGGAACACCACGAATAGCCATGCCAAGATACTGCAAGGCAATGGTCATGCTGTCGTAACGTATATATTTGTTTAGCAAGCCTTTTCTTTTAAAATATCCTCCGTATCCGAGAACAAAATCAATATTCTTATTGAATTGTGAAGCTATTGTTTTCAGCCATTTATCTGATTCAGGCTGACAATCTGCATCGGTAAAGAGAAGAATATCATTTTTAGCGGCTTTAATACCAATAAACTGTGCAAATTTTTTAGTGTGAGTGAATTTAGAATCCTTTATTACATTAGATATTCTCAGATGCGGATATTCTTCCTGGAAGTTACTTAGTATCTCATACGAGTTATCTTCAGAGCAATCGTTTACAACTATCACCTCATAATCAGGATAGTCCTGTTCCAAAACTGCTGGCAGGAATTTACTAAGATTCTCAGATTCATTTCTTGCACAGATGATAACAGAGACAGGTTCCTTTGAGGATTTTACTTCAGGATGTTTGTATTGAATGACA
>CAZTXH010000177.1:665-2589 GCA_964617415.1 uncultured Rikenellaceae bacterium
AGGTAGTAGTAGATATAGTAGAAGAGCTGTATCAGTCCTGATACGGAAAATAATAAGAATAATATTGATAAAAACAGATTCTCGTGGAACATTAGCTAACTTTCAAAATACTATGACAATAATAATCAAGATATTCGGAATGGTGAAAAAAAAGCTATAGAATTTCCACAGGCCGAAAGGATGAATTACATTTGTGCTGCCAGTAATCACCGTGTAATATGTTTAAGATTATAAGCAGGAATAAAGGGACAAAAGCAAGAGCAGGAAATATTACAACACACCGAGGAGATATTCCCACGCCAATATTCATACCGGTAGGTACTGCGGCAACCGTTAAAGGAATATTACACCGTGATCTTACAGAAGAGATTGATGCGAAGATCATCCTTGCTAACACCTATCATCTCTATCTTCGTCCCGGAACGGAAATAATAAAAGATGCCGGAGGGCTCCATAAATTTATGTCATGGGATCTGCCTATACTTTCTGACAGCGGTGGTTACCAGGTTTTTTCGCTTTCAAATAACAGGAAGCTTACGGACGAAGGTGCGATATTCAAATCTCATATTGACGGTTCAGAACACATATTTACTCCTGAGAATACTATTGATATACAGAGGATTATAGGTGCTGATATAATTATGGCTTTTGATGAATGCGCCCCTTTCCCTTGTGATCACAAATATGCTGAAAAATCTGTTACTCTTACTCATCGTTGGCTTGACAGGGCAGTGGAGAGGTTCCGGACAACCGAACCCCTCTGGGGAGCCGAACAATTTCTTTTTCCGATAGTTCAGGGCGGTATTTTTGATGATCTGCGAAGGATCTCAGCAGAGAAGGCAGCAGAAGCTGATATGGCAGGAAATGCAATCGGAGGATTGTCGGTTGGCGAACCTGCCGAGGAGATGTACAGAACAATAGAAGTAGTAAACAAGATACTGCCGGAAGAAAAACCCAGATACCTTATGGGAGTAGGCACACCGGTAAACATACTTGAGGCTATTGAAAGGGGAATCGATATGTTCGACTGTGTAATGCCGACGCGGAACGGCCGTAACGGAATGTTATTTACATCAGAAGGAATAATTAACATAAAAAACAATAAATGGTACAATGATTTCAGTCCAATAGATCCTGCTGCACCCTCTGAAGTAAGCATTAAATATTCCAAAGCATATCTGCGACATCTAATAATTTCGGGGGAAATACTCGGATCACAGATATCAAGTATACACAATCTGGCATTTTATTTGAGCCTGGTCAGAGAAGCCAGGGATAAAATAATATCAGGTAATTTTAAAATATGGAAAGAATCAATGATAAAAAAACTTTCGGCAAGGTTATAGACTCATTGAAAATCAAAATAATAGATGTCTATATTATCAGGAAATTCCTGGGGACATTCTTCTTTTCCCTTGTACTGATAATGACGATAGCAGTTGTTTTTGACTTTGCCGAGAAGATCGACAATTTCA
This sequence comes from uncultured Rikenellaceae bacterium, assembly GCA_964617415.1. Classification (GTDB taxonomy): domain Bacteria; phylum Bacteroidota; class Bacteroidia; order Bacteroidales; family VadinHA17; genus LD21. The sequence goes on from CAZTXH010000177.1 coordinate 2,141, forward strand.
TGGAAAAAGAAGCACCCTGGAGGGCTGTAGTATTTGATTATTACCTGAATTTCATTCCATATTTTGCTACTCTGTTTGCTCCATTATTTGTTTTTATTTCTGTTATCTTTTTCACTTCCCGGATGGCTGCCAATACTGAGATAATTGCCATCCTGAATAGTGGTATGAGCTTCCAGAGAATGATGTGGCCCTATTTTCTTTCCAGCTTTGTTATAGCAGTATTTATTTTTTATCTGACCAATTTCGTAATTCCCACAACTGCCCTGAAGAGGATGGATTTTGAAGATAAATATTACCGACCCCAGTGGAGAAAAGCCAATGTTGTAAATATTCACAGGCAGGTATATAAGAACATTTATGTTTATATGGAATCCTTCAGCCCTCTTTACATGCGAGGACGTAATTTTACCTTAGAAAAGTTTAACGAAGAGGGCAGACTGGTTTCAAAG
>CAZTXH010000177.1:2599-5519 GCA_964617415.1 uncultured Rikenellaceae bacterium
TATCCTGGGATACAGCCTCTTCAAAATGGGTGGCAAACAATTATTTGATAAGAGAAATGGAAGGTCACGAAGAGATACTTAAAAGAGGATCCAAGATTGACACAACCCTGACCATCAGGCCGACCGATTTCTCAAGAGACCCGGGATTTGTAGGAACCATGACCTACAGGGAACTGAATGATTATATAGATTTATTGAAATTACAGGGATCAGATGAGCTTAACGTCTTTCTGATTGAAAAACATCGTCGTTATGCGAGCCCCTTTGCAGTATTTATCCTTACATTGATAGGTGTTGCACTCTCTTCACAGAAAATAAGGGGAGGTATAGGTATGAATATAGGGATAGGACTTGCATTAAGCTTCTCATATATCCTGTTTCTGCAATTTGCCGCACAATTTTCGGTAAAAGGTAATCTTGGTCCCATGATTGCCATGTGGATTCCCAATATCATTTATATCATCATTGCCATGATACTTTATAGATTGGCTCCCAAATAGCATCCTGAAGTTTTTCACTCAAAAGGTTAAAGAACTCCCTCAAAGATCATTTTTTCTTTAAGCTTATCAGGAATATTGGGTTTCTGTTTATAAATACCATAAACCGAAGATCCGCTACCTGTCATGGAACAATAAACAGCTCCCAGTTTATAGAGGGATTTTTTCAATTCATATACCTCCGGATATACTTTAAAAACGAAATCTTCAAAATCATTCACGATTAGTTTTTTCCACTCAGATATCTTGTTGGAGCATAGTTCTTCGAAGCCGATTTCCGGTAAGGAAGGGTAGCAATTATGATATGCTTCCCTGGTACTTATATGAATACCCGGATTTATTAATACAAGATGATATCCTGTCAGAAGAGGTTTGATCTCTTTAAGAATTTCTCCTCTTCCTTTAGCAATAGAGGGTAACGGATTCAGGAAAAAAGGGCAGTCACTTCCTGTTTCCAGGGCCAGTGATTTTAGTTCCTCATCGCTTATAGTAAACCGGAACCGTTTGATGATACTCTTCAGAATACAGGCGGCGTCGGAAGAACCACCACCAAGACCAGCTCCCGGGGGTATTACTTTATGAAGATGTATTTTAAGTTTTGGGAAAGCATATTTTTGTCTTAATTTTTTAACTGCCTTAATGACAAGATTTTTCTCAGGTCGTGTTCTGATGTCTATGCCTGTAATCACAAACTCGTCTTCACCGGGCTCACCTGTTGTTACAAACTCAAGAGCATCTGATAAAGGTACAGGATAGAAAATAGTCTCTATGTTGTGAAAGCCATCAGAACGTTTTTCTACAACCTTTAATCCAATATTGATCTTTGCTTTAGGAAAAGAAATCATCCTGTAAAATTATCATTAGGTTTTTAATTTGATGTTAATGTTATGCATTTTTAGCTTTTCAACAAGTTTTTAACACATGTTTGTTTGTAATAAACCTTGTATCCTGCATTTATAAAACTTGCTAATTCATACCTTTGAAGCTACTTGGTGAGAATATTGGGTCTAGGGATAACTAACAATAAATCAGCAATATAACATTAATGGCAAAGCAAACAACAGGTAGCAGAAAGAAAATTACGCCATTACCTGATCTGGGGAAGGTTCCGCCACAGGCCATAGATATGGAGGAGGCTGTTCTTGGTGCAATAATGCTTGAAAAAGAGGCTGTAATTACTATTCTCGATATTCTTAAGCCTGAGAGTTTTTACAAGGATGCACATAAAAAGATCTTCAAGGCAATCTCAGATCTTTCTATGCGGGAGTATCCTGTTGATCTTTATACTGTTACTGAAGAGCTTCGTAATCACAATGAGCTTGAGAGTGTTGGAGGACCCGTCTGTCTCACTCAGCTTACTTCGAAAGTTGTATCAGCAGCCAATGTTGACTATCATGCTCGTATAGTAGCACAGAAATATATTCAACGTGAACTGATAAGGGTATCCACGGAGATTCAGGCAAGATCATTCGACGATTCAATAGATGTTACAGATCTTCTGGATTTTTCTGAGAATTCCCTCTTCCAGATTGCCGAAGGCAACATCAAGAGGGAAGTATCTCCTTTAAATATGGTTGTTAAGGAGGCTATCAAGGAGATTGAAGAAGCGGGAAAAAGAGAAGATGCCCTGGTTGGAATTCCTTCAGGCTTCACAAAACTCGACAGGCTGACATCAGGATGGCAGAAGTCAGAGCTTATCATCATTGCTGCACGGCCCTCTATGGGAAAGACAGCACTGGCACTATCAATGGCAAGAAATATGTCGATTGACCACGGGAAAAAAGTAGCTATATTCTCATGTGAGATGTCGTCTATACAGCTTGTTAACAGGCTCATAATAGCGGAGACAGATATACCCGGCGACAAGATAAGAAATGGACGTCTTTCCGAAGAAGAGTGGAAACATCTGGATAACAGGATCAAGAAGCTGGTTCAGGCTTCTATATTTGTTGATGACACACCGGCAATTTCAATATTTGAGTTAAGGGCAAAATGTCGCCGTCTGATGGCCCAGCATAAGCTTGATATTGTCATCGTCGATTATCTTCAGCTAATGTCGGGTCCGGAAGATGCAGGAAGTCGTGAACAGGAAGTGAGCAATATATCAAGGTCGCTTAAGAGTATTGCCAAGGAATTGAATGTTCCAATCATTGCACTTTCTCAGCTTAACAGATCTGTTGAAATGAGAGGCGGGACAAAACGTCCGCTACTGTCAGATTTACGTGAATCGGGAGCTATAGAACAGGATGCAGATATGGTGGTCTTTATACACCGCCAGGAGAAATTCGGAATACCGACTTTTGATGATGGCTCCTCAACAAAAGGAATAGCCGAGATTATTCTTGCTAAAAACCGTAATGGTCCCGTTGATGATGTTAAACTGAGGTTCAGGGAAGAAAAGGCACAGTTTATTGACATTGACG
>CAZTXH010000178.1:0-5478 GCA_964617415.1 uncultured Rikenellaceae bacterium
CAGGATGTTTACTATAAAGGTGAATCAGAGCTAAGGGAGTTTTACATAAGCATATTACTGAACCGTATTACAGGGAGATATACAGTAATGTATTCTCCTGAAGGAGGAATGTCAATTGAAGAGGTTGCTGAAAAATCACCGGATCTTATTTTTACGGAAGAAATAAATCCTTCTGTTGGTATACGTCAGTTTCAGTATCGAAATATTGCATTTAACCTTGGTTTGTCGGGTGTAGCTCACAAGAATATGATAAAGTTCCTTTCCGGGTTATATGACACATTTAAAGGATCTGATGCACAGCTTCTTGAAATAAATCCTGTCCTGAAAACAAGTGATGACAGGATATTAGCTGTCGATTGCAAAATTGTAATTGATGATAATGCACTCTTCAGGCATCCGGAAATAGCAAAAATGAGAGACCTTGATGAGGAAGATCCCGTAGAAGTTGAGGCAGCAGATTATGATCTTAACTTCATTAAACTTGACGGCAATGTAGGATGTATGGTCAACGGAGCAGGCCTGGCCATGGCTACTATGGATATTATTAAGTTGTCAGGTGGATCACCTGCTAACTTCCTTGATGTGGGTGGAGGAGCCAGTGCAGAGACAGTTGAAGCAGGATTCAGGATTATCCTTAAAGACCCTACTGTAATGGCAATCCTCATTAATATTTTTGGTGGGATAGTACGATGCGACAGGGTTGCAAACGGTGTGGTTGAGGCATATAAATCAATTGGAGAAATAAAAGTACCTGTGATTGTAAGATTACAGGGAACAAATGCAGAGGAAGCAAAAAAGATTATTGACGAGTCAGGTCTTGAAGTATATTCTGCTATTTCCTTCAGGGAAGCTGCAGAAAAAGTAAATACACTACTTAAGGGAAATTAGTCATAAGCTGATTATTTCCTATGTGATCCATCACAAAAAGGTTTATTATTACTCTTGCCACAACGGCAAAGTGAAACAGGAGTATCTCTGATCTCTTTAAAAGTATCATTATATTTGAGAATGATGTTGCCTTCAATTACAACAGGCCCATCATTTATGATTTGTACTACAACTGGATTTTCCTTCGTTACAGGTTTTTCTTTATTGTTTATTAGTTCTGGCCGGCGGTATTTAACATGATTAGTATGTTCTTTTCCAACACTTTTGTTTTTTTCTTCATCATTCCACTTCCAGGTAAGTGCTTCAGTGGGGCACATATTAACTACCTCAATGATCTTTTCAGTGGATGCTCCTTTTATATTAACCCAGGGTCTTCTTGCAGGATCAAATACCTCAAGCAATTCCCTGTAACAATATGATGCATGAATACACGCACCAGGTTTCCAATACACAGTTATTTCTTCATTACTGTATTTTCTTTCGTTTGTAGAATATCTTTCTCTTTCCATTTGTAGCTGATGATTAATAACCTGATATTTAACCGCAATTTAACATTTTTTGTGAGTTTAATCAGGTTTCTATATCTGATGAATATATAAATTTGTACACTGATTCAATACGGAGTCAGTGTTGAAATCCCGGCCTTGATAACTAATATGAAATTCGTACAAAAATCCTGGTATATTGTTAAAGGGCAGTCTAATAAGCTTATAAAGCCTATTATATTACTTGCTTTGTTTGTCTTTTTTTCTGAGTATTTATCAGGAGCCGGATTATCAGGAAATAATTCTTCCGGATTTTCTTATTTAATGTCAACAACCTTTTTGCATTTACTCTTAACAATCCTGGCTGCACTTATAATTGTTAGTACAGCAATTATATTCTTTACTGTTAAATTAAAAAAAATTAACAGAGAGCTTAAGGATAAAAATAGAAAAATTGAAGAGATTAACTCTGTACTTCAAAAGACAAACGAGGAACTTAAAGAACAGAAAAACCTGATCACCAAGGAGTATTATGAATCGGATAAATTTTTCAGTAATTTAATACAATCAGCTGAGGATGCTATCTCTTTTTATGACAAGGACTGGAATCTTATGTATTCGAATCCAGCATTTTATTCGATTATTGGTTATGACAAGGAATCTTATCAGTTAACGGAAGTGTCTGATCTTATTCACCCCGATGAAAGGGATTATTTTGAAAGAAAAGTTAAGGAACTGAAAGAAAAAGGTGTATTTAACAGCGATCTACAGCTTAAACATAAAGATGGACATTTCATTACACTCTCTACAAGATCAGTGGCTGTCAGAGATGATGCAGGAGAAATACTTGGATCACTGACTATATCAAGGGATATAACAAAACTAAAAAAGGTATATGAAGATCTTGTTAAAGCTAATCTTGAAGCAGAAACCAGTAACCGGCTTAAAACAAGTTTCCTGGCAAATATTTCACATGAAATAAGAACACCACTTAACAGTGTAATCGGATTTTCGAATCTTCTTCTTAGCGATGATATCTCAAAAGAACTGAAAGAAGAATATATTGAACACATAAGTCATAATAGTGAAAAACTGCTTCAGATAATAGGTGACATTATCGATCTTTCCAGGCTTGAAAGCTCACAAATTGAGATTTCTTATGAGGAAGCATCTGTAAGTGAGATTGTCAATAAGGTAGTTATGGATGCAAGGAAGGAGATCAAGCGAAATGAGAAATCGATAACCCTGAATGTTCAAGATCAGTTTGAAGATAATTGTGACTTGATCTTTACAGACAGGATCTGGCTTAAAAGAGTATTATCCCATATTATGGATAATGCAGTAAAATTTACTCTTGATGGATCAATTGTTATCTCCTATATAAAGGAGAATGAAGATCTTGTTTTTTCAATTAAGGATACCGGAATAGGTATTGGGAAGGAGAATCTGGCAAATATTTTCGAGGAATTCCGGCAGGAAATTGAAGGCCATCATCGTCCTTTTGAAGGACTTGGTATTGGATTAACACTTGCTAAAGAGGTAATTGACAGAATGGGAGGAAAAATATCTGTTGAATCGGAGAAAGGAATAGGATCAGAGTTTAGGTTTTCAATTCCTTACAGACCTGCCGGAAGTACAAAAGCAAAGGTAAAAACACTTTTAAAACAAGAGGATGGCATATTGAATTGGAGCTCTAAGAAATGCCTTATAGTTGATGATAATAAAGATGTGTTGATTTACCTGAACAGGATATTGACTGATTCAAAAATTGAGGTTCTAACAGCACGGTCAGGAGTAGAAGCCATTAATATAATAAAAGAAGTACCTGATCTGGATATAGTTATTCTTGACATGCAAATGCCAGAGATGAATGGAATAGAGGTAACAAAAGAAATAAGAAAAATAAATAAGAATATTCCGATCATTGCACAAACAGCTTTTATTTTTGAGGATGATAAGGATATAATACTGCAGGCAGGATGTGATGCTTGTCTTATTAAACCTATCCGTAAAGAACATCTCTTAACTTTGATGACTTCATTTCTTAAGGAGATCTGAATTCTCTCCATAATTCTTACTACATTGCATTTAACTTGAAATCAATGGTCAGTAAGTATGCAGATATTATTTTACCTCTGGCTGTAAGAGAAAGATTTACTTACATGATTCCGGAACATCTTTCCGGATTGATAAAGGTTGGTGTTAGAGTAATGATTCAGCTTGGTAACAGGAAGATCTATACCGGGATAGTCTGCAAACTTCATAATAATACACCTTCTTATAAAAATATTCGATCAGTGATTGATGTAACCGATCCTGTTCCTGTAACAAATGAAAAACAATTAAGACACTGGCAATGGGTATCAGATTACTATATGTGTTCAGAAGGAGAGGTAATGAAGGCAGCTGTTCCCGGAGCATTCTTCCCGACAGGCGAAACCTCTGCTCCTCTGAGAGAAAGATATAAACCAAAGGAAGAGACATTCGTTGAACTTTCAGCGTTATTCTCCGATAAAGAATTAAATGAAGTACTTGATAAACTTGTAAAATCACCAAAACAGAGTGAAGTTCTTACTACCTATCTTCATTTAACAGGTTATACCCATGGTTCTTTTATAAGACCCTTGCGTAAATCCATACTACTTAAAGAGGCTGGAACATACCAGGCTACTATTGATTCTCTCGTTAGGAAGGGAATATTGTCATTGGTCACACTCGAAGTAGGGAGGCTGAAAGATTACGGAAACAGTAATGAGCCATTGAGAAAGTTAACAGATAATCAGCTTGTTGCATATAATTCAATTTCTAACTTATTTCAAAAGAAAGATGTTGTTCTACTGCATGGGATTACTTCAAGTGGAAAAACGGAGATCTACATTCATCTTATTGAAGAACAGTTAAGAGAGGGCAAACAGGTACTTTACATGCTTCCTGAAATTGCACTGACAGCACAGATAATCTTACGGTTGCAAAAGCACTTTGGCAAGGTAACAGGTGTTTATCATTCACGTTTTAATGATCAGGAGAGGGTTGAAATATGGAAACGTGTCGCTGATAAGAATCCGGATTCAGGATACAGGTTGATCCTTGGTGTCAGGTCATCAATATTTCTGCCGTTCAATAATCTGGGGCTTGTAATTATTGATGAAGAACATGATACTTCTTATAAACAGCATGATCCATCACCAAGGTATCATGCACGTGATTCAGCAATAATACTGGCATCAATTCATAGGGCAAAAACACTTCTGGGATCTGCTTCTCCATCCATTGAGAGTTATCACAATGTAGAAACCGGAAAATACGGATACACACAATTAAAGGAAAGATACGGATCGATAAAACTACCTGATATAATAATAGCCAATACACGTGAAGCATACAGGAAAAAATTGATGGTCTCGCATTTTACTCCTGAGCTGATGGAGGCAATCGATCAGGCTCTCAGCAGAGATGAACAGATCATTCTTTTTCAGAACAGAAGAGGATTTTCCCCTTATATTGAATGCACCGAATGTGGCTGGATACCTGCATGTAAAAGGTGTGCTGTTAATCTAACATATCATAAGGGAATAAACCGTCTTGTATGTCATTACTGTGGATATAATTCAAAAATACCAACAAGGTGTGAAAACTGTATATCTCCAGGATTGGTAACAAAAGGATTTGGTACTGAAAAGATAGAAGATGAGATTAAGATTATTTTTCCTGATATCAGAGTGGCAAGGATGGATCAGGATACAATAAGAAGAAGAAATTCATCTGATAAGATCATTAAGGATTTTGAGGAACGGCGTATAGATATCCTTATTGGAACACAGATGATTTCTAAAGGTCTTGATTTTGAAAACCTGACAGTTGTCGGAATACTCAATGCTGATAACCTTTTAAATTACCCGGACTTCAGGGCACATGAGAGGAGCTACCAGCTCATGGAGCAGGTAAGTGGAAGGGCGGGAAGAAGACAGAAACAGGGTAAGGTGGTGATACAGACATCAGATCCTGCAAATAAAATAATAAGACTTGTTTTGCAACATGATTATCAGACTATGTTCGTAATACAGGCGGAAGAAAGAAAAAAATTTAATTACCCACCATTCTGCAG
>CAZTXH010000179.1:0-5474 GCA_964617415.1 uncultured Rikenellaceae bacterium
GGCATATCCGGCAGTTGAGGTTGATTTAAGGTTATAATTTGATGTGTCGGCTTTTATCTGGTTTGTATTAAAACTGATTAGATCGGAAGTTATTCTTGAATCAGTAGTATTGACAATTCCTGATCCATTTAGGCCTGAAGGTTTAAGTGTAAGGTTCCCGTTAAGTGTGGTGCCGTTTTCAAACATTTCAAAATTCTTACCCTCTGTATTTGAAGCCAGCCATTCATCCTCCCTGGTCATCCATTTTACTGATACATCTTCACTTTTTATATCAGGGAATAGTCCTGCGCCATCTTCAGCAACATTAAATGCAATAGCTTCTGTAATCATAGAATCGGGGAAGAATTTAAACTCTTCCGATACGGTCGTTGAGGTCAGGTGTTTTAGCGAACCACTACCAATCAATCCATTGTTACTCATGGATAGATTCTCGTATAGAATTCCCTTTTTACCATATACCTCAATACCTTCTTCGGGTATCGCCATATTAAATCCAAGGGAGTTATTTTCCTGAATGGTAAGGTATTGACGGTTAGGTTCCAGGATATTACCTGCAATGAATTCACCGGCAAGGTTCATGTCTTCATTAGAATAATGATCTATGTTTTCATAGGTAAACGGATCGACTTTAAAATAAAAGTCTCCTTGTGGATATACTCCTTCCAGACCGGGTATTTTATCAAAGAAGATGTATGAGTATGTTACTGCATTTATAATAGGATACTGACTGAGGCTTTTCAGACCTGATTTATTGTTTGGGTCATCAATATAAAGTTCGGCTGTTCCCAACTGTATAAGATTATCAACCTCTTTAATTATCCGATTACCATAATCATCTCTTTCGTCTGTTTCCACAGCAATTCTGATTGAATCAATCTTTTCCAGTCTTATTTTAAAAGTATCATAGTTGAATGAGAAATTATGTCCGAAAACTGTGAAAAGGCCTGCCTGTACAACTCCGTCAAAGGCAATACTTCTGTTTTCTCCAATTACCAGTTGTCTATTATAGGGATAAATTGCAACATGTTGTGAATCACTGAGATGAACACTTGACACACCATTAACGGTCAGCCTGAAATTTTTGAGATCAAGTATGGCATTATCAGTTGGAGCTGATGTTTCACTTACAATATTAAGAACATCATAATCTTTTCTTTTTGCATAGGAGTCAAGAAAATCGTCAACCTTGTCTTTCAGGGTTATTTCATCATACTTTCGGTCATAGAAAACAAATCCTCTGTTTGCCATGTCAATACATAAACCGGTAACAGCTTCTGGCGGTTTGTTAAGCCAGGTGGCAAATTCATCTACAGGGAAAGTAGTTGAGTAATACCATTCTGCAAATCTTTTAAGTCTGTAGAGCGGATGGTAATCATCAATCCCTGCAAGCCTCATGAAATAGTTTTCATTAAAGAATGAAGTTGATTCAAATTGTGCCTGTCCTATTGCAGCCCCTCTGGCTCTTGACAATATTATTTTTGAACTGTTCATATCCCATGACAAATATTCAAAATACATATCAAGGCCGTGAAAGGAGTTGAAATAGGGGCTTTTTGAAATAGGATTGTTGCCACGAAAGAGATTTACCTGTCTTATAGCTGCATTATAAGAAAATCCCAGGTTTGAATGATATATAGAGTCTTCATTAAGATATAGCGACATACTTACCTCACCACCATTGAGTCCTGACTTTGAAAAGACAAATTCATCTGCTTTTATTCTCAGATAGAGAGTATCATTTCTGAAAAGAGTGATCTCCGCAGGGAGGAATTGTGTTCCGGAACCTTTTACAGTTGCTCCTTCAAATGTAAGTCCACCTTCATAGTTCACCCCTTCGTAAATATTTTCAAGTTCGAATTCCTTGATATATGTTTCAAAGCGTGGGAAATTAGCTTTCTCTTTATTTTTATATGTTATTGATTGATCAGTAAGTGTCCCGTAAACAGGTTCCCTGAAATATGTCGTGTGTATCAGTAAGGCAGAATCAACGGAAAAATTATTTCTGGTAACATTAATCGTATAATCATTAATTTCAGCATACACATCTTCCCTTGCATAACCTGCTTTTTCCCATGTAACAACTCCTTGCTTACCATGAAACAGATGTATTTCAGGGAAATAATATCCGGTGGCATTGTAGATTTCCATGCTGTCTCTTTGAGAATAACAGGTTAATGTGGCATCTGTTATCTCTACAAAAAAAGTGGTATCATGATAAAAAACCAGTGGTTTATCCTTGACTTTCCATTGTATTGCAGATGATTCAGATAGTATATTATCTCTGATCATCAGCCTGGTATTCCTTATATATCGTGCAATATCATTATTTGTTAATCTTGGATTGAATAATATTTCGCTTAGTCCTATAAGCCATTTGCTTAATATATCATCTTCATCTCCTTCTTCGTTAAATGCTTTCAGTGTCAGGAAAAAATCATTAAAGTGGGGTACGGGTCTCATTGACCTTGATGAAAACTGGGCTGTGATATCTACTATCCTTGTTTTATTCTCATTGTTGTAAACAGCACTATCCCAGCTGACAAGGAAACTGTTCAGATTAGCCTTTTGTTCATCATTCAGGTTTGGACCCATGAACTGGGTAAGTTCTTCCCGATATTTTACCGGATCGCCGGTAAAGGGAGAAGTTACCTGTGAAAATAGCTCATCAGGAATAACTACATAGATAATCAATATAAGGAAAACCAGTTTTTTAAACATGGTTATTGATTTAAACAGCTTCCGCTATCTCGGTAAAATCTACTTCCTTTAGTGAAGCGCCACCTATCAATCCACCATCCACATCGGGTTTTGAAAATATTTCACGGACATTTGATGGTTTACAGCTTCCTCCATATAAAATTGTAAGTTGTTCGGCAGTATCGTTACCATATTTTTCTTTTACCAGTCCCCGGATATATTGATGCATCTCCTGGGCTTGTTCGGGAGTCGCTGTCAATCCTGTTCCAATTGCCCATACAGGTTCATAAGCGATAATTATCTTTTTTATATCATCTGCAGAGAGAGTGAAAAGGCCTTCCTCCATCTGTTTTTTGACTACATTGAAGTGTTCCTCCTTTTCACGTTCTTCCTTTACTTCACCACAACAGAAAATTACCGATAGTCCACTGGCAAGTGCCAGTGTTGTTTTCCTGTTAAGGATTTTGTCATTTTCATGATAGTATGTTCTGCGTTCAGAATGACCAATAATAACATAATCGGCACCGGTACTTCTGATCATATTGGCAGAAACTTCGCCCGTATAAGCACCGGAAGGTTCTGATGCACAGTTTTGGGCACCCAGGAAAACATTCCCGTTTTTCAATATTTCAGCAACACCTGCAAGATGTATAAATGGTGTACATATGATAACTTCAGCTTTAGTTGAAGGTTTTTCTCTGAAATATTTATCGATAGATCCTGCAAATTCAAGACCTTCTTGCAGATCCATATACATTTTCCAGTTACCGGCTACAATCTTTTTTCTCATATTATAATATATTAAATTTATGATTATTTTGTATAAAAAATTTCATCAAAGAACTCTTTTTCAGGAAGATTTGCACATGACCATTTACCTGTTATAGTTCCCTCCTCTAACATCATATATCCCGGATCTGACCTGATCATGGTTTTCAGGGTTATTTCATCAGTAAAGCAAAAAGTGAGGCCATTATTGTATTTCATTATTTCATCGGCACCTGAAGCTGTTAGTATATAAAAGTCAATCATATTTTCCATGCAATAATATCCGAGTTCAAACCCGGTTCCCAGTAATTCCTGATCGGTCTCTTCGAGCTTCCTCACAATCATAAATAAAACAGGTCTTTCCGACGATAATATTTGATCAGTAAGATCATCATTATGGATTGAGGTAATTGTAAAATCATGAATGGGAGGGAGGAATCCCTTTTCAACAAGAACAGTTTTTTGTTGTACAAATTTCCATGTTGTATCATTTGCCGGATAATTGTCAAGCGTAAATTCTTTTGACTGACCATCTTTTTCATAGATGAATGTTGTCTCATATTTATCAACAGGTTTACCTTCGGGGATGATCATTTTATCAGGAATATATGTACCTGTTTTATATGGAAGGAAATCGATTACCGGAAGATACATCAGATTATAGGCGATAAAGGATAAGAAGATAATCATCAGGATTGAAATTAACACCCATTCCCTTTTATAGCTCATGTGAGATATTAAATTATTACGAGTAAAGAAAAGAAACAGGGCCGGCACCAATAAAATGATATTTTTCCAGAATGTTTGCCAGTTGGTTAAATGAATTGCATCACCAAAACAGCCGCAGTCAGAAACCGGGTTCGTGAGTGCCAGTACAAACGTAAGAGGGGTAAAGATCAGCATCATGATCATTACGATCCAAATACCGGTTTTCTGCCGTATATTCAGCAAAACGCTAAAGCCTGCAACAAACTCCGCTGAACAAAGTAGAATAGTAAAGAAAAGGCTGAAATCGTTAAGAAAGCTTATATTAAAAGCTGTAAAGTAATCTTGTAACTTGTATACTGTACCGATTGGATCAATAGCTTTTACTATTCCCGAAAAGATGAACACTAATCCGATAATTATTCTGCTAAGGATCCTTATTATCTTCATTTTATTAAATAAGTCTTTTTTCTTTTATTATAGTTATTATTCGTTTAAAAATTACTTCAGGTGGCAGCATATTCCCACCAGTATCACTGCAGTTAATAACAGACAAGTGACTCTTCATGTATATCTTTTGTGCCATTAAGGTATTCCCTGTCTCTTCCTGACCTTAACGAGGAGAGCTTCTTTTCTATAAATGAAAACGGAACATCGAGGAAAATATTTAGATCGGGGCGAGGTATTCCGAAGTGTTTAAATTCAAGATCAATGATCCAGTTCAAAAGTTTTTTGCGGTCTTCGTTGTCGTCTATTTTAGCACACTGGTATGCAATATTCGAATATGTATACCTGTCGAGCAGGACTATCTTTCCATTATTCAACCAGCCTGTAATAAGATCAGAAGCATCTTTCCTGTCTCCCGCGTAGAGCATTGCAACCAGCCATGGATCGACTTCATTCAATGCTCCGAATTCACCTCTCAGGAATCTTGCTATCAGTTCTCCGAAATAAGGCGTATCGGTTCTTGGAAAATGAAGATATTCACAACTATGACCTCTCTTTGAAAAGAACTCATTCAATAACTTGATTTGTGTTGATTTACCTGCTCCATCAAGACCTTCAACAACCAGCAGCTTCATCTTTTATCTTATTGTTAATCTGCAAATGTAATAACCCTTGACAAAAGATGAAAACGAAAATTCATCAAATACCCCTATCCCGAAAACTTTCGGGACCTCCGGGAGGGACTTTTTATTCTGCTATCAATTTCATTTTAATCCCTTTAACAATATCTTCAATATTATTCTTAATTTCTTCCATCTGTTATTTTCTTTGTTTAGCCCCCCTATATTCAATTATTA
>CAZTXH010000180.1:0-5470 GCA_964617415.1 uncultured Rikenellaceae bacterium
TCGAATTTCTGCACCTGTATCTGTCCAATTAACTCCATCATGACTTGATTCCAATTTAAAAAGCACAGGACCACGAACCGGAGTCGATAAAACCAGGCCTCTTACTATAACTCGCTTACCATAATCAAACTTGATCCAGGAAATATTACCCACTTCTTTGGCTGCTGGAAGGCTGACTCCCGGATCATCATAGAATCCATCTGAAAGTGCTGCAGCATAAACTTTTCCTCCACTTGAAGTAATTACAGGAGTTGGAAGAATATCATCTTCTGATACCTGGAAGGCAAGTACTTTCTGGTCTTCATATAACTGAGGTGCATCTTCCCCGGCACCTCTCTGATGACCTGAACCGGCAGTGCTGGTTTGATAAACACCTGTATTTATTGGTGGATGGTTCAAAACACCTGTGAAAGGCTTTCCACCTTCCAGATAGGTCGATGCATATGACATCTTTTTCATGCCATCTTCTGGTAATACCCACGGACCTCCGGTTTCGCTCCATCCCGGAGATGCCGCAGTTCCGAGCTCCAGACCTAGAGAATCAGCATATGCAGCTGTTTTTGCAAATGCATCCTTCCAGCCTTCTGACATGTACGGATGACTGACATCGACTATAGCTTGCGACGACGTCCCGGGCATACGCATCCCGGCATGGAAACATTGCAGACCTGCAATTCCAACTCGATTCATCCAGTCCATATCGGCTTTGGCACCTTCCCATGATACATTTCCGTCCATCCAGTGCCACCATACCCTTGGTTTTGCTTCGTCTGGTGGAGCCAGGAAGCCTGCTTCAAGCTTTTGCCCATCATGGGAAATTTTATTACAACCTGTTATAATCATAAATACAGGAATAATAAAATGCATTATCATTCTGAATTTCTTAAGAGAAGTAATCGATAACATAGTTACTTATGTTTTAAGTTAAATAATATAATCGCTTGTAATCTATAGATTTAAATTTGTACTGCCTAAAAGGTCACAGGTTAAGTGTAATTTTAATATTATTATGTCATATCAAAGAATATCAAAAAATGCAATTACTTTATTTGGCATGATTCTATTTCCGGTGATTTAATACTTCTTCTTCATACTTCTGTATTACAGCAATATAATACTCTCCCACTGGTACCTCATTTATCATGCAATAGTAATCATAGACGGCTCCCATCGGTTTGATTTTTATTATTTCCATCAGAGCAAGTCTTTCGAACAACTGCCCGTTCTCCTCATATTTTTTAAGGGTTCCAACAGGTTCTAGCATTGCATTTAGAAATGCCAGTTGTGCAGCACGAGTCCCGACAACATATGCTCCTATACGGTTCAGGCTGGCATCAAAATAATCGAGTCCTACATTAACCCTGTCGAGTGCATTACAGCGAACAACTTCCTGGGCGATGTACTGTACTTCATCGTTGTATATTACTACATGATCGCTGTCCCACCTTACACCACGGGTCATATGCAACATCAGCTCATCAACATAAAGCAATAATGAAGAAATTTTGTCGGCTACCTGTTCCGTAGGATGAAAATGACCGTTATCAAGCGTTATAAGTTTATTGTTTTTTACTCCATACCCGTAGTAGAACTCTGCTGAACCAACAACCATTGCCTCAGAGCCGATACCGAAGAGTTTGCATTCGATTGAGTCTTTAAGGTATTCTTTGGGATAATGATCACTGAATATCTCATCGAGTGATTCCATCAAAAGTTTGCGATGAGTTATCCGGTCAACCGGGACATCCTTTGATCCGTCAGGTATCCATATATTATTAATACAAGGTGTTCCTAGCTGTTTGCCCATCTCTGCTCCTATCATCCTGCACCTTTTGTTATGTTCGATCCAGAATTTACGGATCTTTTCATCTTTACTTGAAAGTGTATACCCATCATCAGCCAGGGGGTGTGAAAAACATGTCGGATTGAAATCGAGTCCTATACCTAGTTTTTTTGCCCAGTCTATCCAACTTTGAAAATGTTTGATCTCGATCTGGTCACGGTCTGTTTTTTCACCATTAAAATCACCGTATATGGCATGCAGGGAAAGCCTCTGCTTACCGGGAAGGAGGCTCATAACCTTTTCAATATCAGCACGCATCTGATCAATGGTACGAGCTTTGCCAGGGTAGTTACCGGTAGTTTGTATACCACCGCCGCCCAACACGGCATCGGGGGTTTCAAATCCCCCCACATCATCGGTTTGCCAGCAATGCAGGCTTATGTTTACATTATCAAGCTTCTTTAATACCTCATCGGTATCCACGCCAAGTGAGGCATACTGTTCCTTTGCATGGGCATATGCCTGTAAGATCTTTTCGTTGTGCATCATTATATATTTTTTTCAGTTTAACATTAAGTTTTATTACAAATGTGGAGAGCACCAGTACAATTAAACTACTAACCAACATTATAATTGTCTTCTTACCTGCACCTTTCCATTCTTTCAGCAAAATACCCCGTATATTGCTGAATGTAATATTCATCGACATAAGTATGCTCCATGAAAAAGCCATCATAGCCGCAGGGAGTTTACTCTCTCCCATACCCATAAAGAAGAACTGCATGTACCATAAGGTGCCCCCAACATTGCAAAGATTTCATTACTAAATAGAACAGAACCTGATACTGAGAAATAATCCTTTATTAAGTGCAAATTCTTTCACTGTAGCTTTTTTGTCCTTTTCTGACATATTCTTACTCTTCAGACTTCCGGCATATCCTATAATTGCTATACCCACAATGCTAACTGTAACACCTGCCAGAATGAGAATACCGGATCTGTTGGCAAAAAGGTTCTGACTGGTAATAACAGGAGGAATAAGAGTCTCTATACCGGCACATATGCTTCCGATACTCATCAATATTATACTGAGAATCGGATCCATATCTTTATAAATTATTTGTTAGAAAGTTATTTCAAAACCAAAAGTAGACCGTTCATAAACGAAAGTCAATTAACAAACTGGATAAATATTTGTACAAAATGGCAACATTTTACTCTTTTATAGTTATTACAAAATTGTACAAAAAAGACAATGATTAAATATTATATTCTTATAGGTTCTTTTGATACCTGTATAAAACCAAAACGATACTGCCTGAACTGTACATATAATACTTCTGTCAGACTTTCTGGTATTTACGATAAACTTACCCTGTATATGAAAAAGAAATCCCTGATTATCAATTTTTCTGTATTTTTAACTTTTATTACTGAGTCTCATTTATTTATTTTAATTAACTTTATGCAATACAAAATAATTATGGGTCAATTATCTGGTTATACAAATTTTATAATTCTAGTATTTATTAAAGAGAAATTGACAGATTAACATTTATTCAAAATATTTATATGTTTTGGAACATAGTTATATAAAATGGAAAATAATTTCAAATACCTAACACATAACCCTGTTGACAAGCAATGGGGGTTTTATATGATGGTTGCCGGATCGGCAAAAATTGAACCACACACTCATTACCCCCCCAAAGGACATCCTACAGGATACAATTTCCACTGGAACAATGGTAGAATATTACAGGAGTACCAGGTCAATTATATTACTGAAGGAGAGGGTATTATGGAAACAAGAAATGCAAAATACCATATCAAGGCCGGTTCCGTAATTCTTTTACATCCAAATATGTGGCATCGTTACCGTCCTGAAAAGGAAACAGGATGGGTAGAACACTATATCGGATTTAGAGGTGAAATTGCAAAAAAATTAATTAGTTCATCCGATATATTGCATAATACGACTGTTATCAAGATAGGTTTTCATGAAGAAATTCTGCGCAATTACAGTGAGATTTTCAATGAGGCAATAAATGAGAAACCCGGATATCATCAAATATGTTCCGGCCTTGTCATTCACATACTTGGCCAGATCATCTCCATCAGGAAAAACAGGAGTTTCAGACAGTCACCTCTTGAAAATACCATACGAAAGGCATGTGTGATTATCAGGGAAAACCTGAATAATAACATTAAATTAAATGATTTATCTAAGCAATTGGATGTTGATTATTCATTATTCAGAAAGGCTTTTAAAAAATATACCGGTTTGTCACCAATGCAATACCATATGTCGTTACGGATAAAACAGGCGATCTACTTGCTCCACAACACTGACCTGACAAGTAAGGAAATATCTTCAAAACTGGGTTTCTGTTCACAGTATTATTTCAGTAAACTCTTTAAGGAAAAGATGAAAAAATCACCTGCTGAATTCAGGAAAGAGAATGGTGGAAACGTCTAAGACTTACAAATTTAAAATTTTTCATTATTTGCATTATGAATAACTCGGTGTTCTTCTTTGCTTTTTATAAGCCGTAGCCACAGTGAAGGTTGACTCTGTGGTAAAGAATATATCTCATAGAAATTAAAAGAAAGAGCTGAATTTATAATCACCTGAACCAACAGTAACTACAGCATATCCGTCCTCCATACGCTTAAAAGTCACATTGCTGGCATCCTTTATTGTCAGCCCGTTTTCGGTTACATCAGACGCATCTGTTGCAGGCACAAATATAGTAGCTGTACTGCCAACAGGTACAACTATATCAAGGTTGAATTTATCGTCATTCTTTTCCCATCTGACAGATGCCTTTCCATATGGTGTTTCATTGGAATATGTAACATATGTTAAGTCTCCTGCAGGCTGCGGTTTGAAAATTATATGTTTATATCCGGGCTGTTCAGGATCAGCTTTCATGCCTGCAAGAACCCGGTAAAACCAGACCAGACCTCCTCCGAACATCGGATGGTTTCTGGATCCCTGCCCGTTCCAGTGTTCCCATGTTGTTGTTGCTCCCTGTTCTATCCACCACCCGTAAGATGGCTCTGTCATTTTATTCATGGCTTCAAAGGCAAGCTCATTTAATCCATTTTCTGCAAGAACTTCAAAGAAAAATTGTGTACCGAAAATTCCTGTATCCAGATGACCATCATTGGCTTCAATATCTGCTTTTAACGCTTCAATTACTTTTGGATATTGGTCTGCCGGAACACCCATTTTCAGAGCAAATATATTACCTCCATAGGGGCCATAAGTTCCTTTTTCTTCATCATAAAACTTTTCCTGGAAAGCCTCTTTTGTCTTTTCAGCCAGATTAGAATATTCTTTTGCTTCTGCCTCATAACCAAGGATATGGGCTGTTCTTGATGTCTTATCCGCACATCTCCATAGAAAGAAGGTATGGACCATGTTATCAGGTGGCAATTCTGTAGCAGGGGCCCAATCGCCAAGGTTCAGCCATCTGTTGGGATTTGCAGGGTCGGGTGCCTGTGAAAACATAATACCATCATCTCCTGTCCAGGTTAGCATGTACCTGATATATCCCTTCATGGCCTCGTAATTATCCTTAAGTATGTCTTTATCTCCATAATGAAGGTAGAACTCCCAAGGCATGATATTGATAGCGGCACCCCATGCCACTCCTCCCCCACACCCGGGCTGCCAGGGTG
>CAZTXH010000181.1:0-5461 GCA_964617415.1 uncultured Rikenellaceae bacterium
GTACAATATTATATAATCTGTATGACCTGGAAGAAGGCAATCATTCTCTTACCTTAAAAGCATGGGATAATTATAATAATTCATCAGAAAAATCAATACTGTTCCTTGTTGAATCGGATGAGAAGTTCATCCTCAGTAATCTGTTGAATTATCCTAATCCTATTATGAATGACACAAAAATAAGTGCTGAACATAACAGGCCTGATGAGGAGTTTAATATTACTATCAGGATATTCGATATGAGCGGCAGAATGATAAGGATCATTAAAACCACAACATATTCCACTGGTTATCAGTTAACACCAATTACCTGGGATGGAAAAAGTGAATCCGGGAGAAGAGTGGGAAGAGGACTCTATCCATACAGTGTAACAGTAACGATAACCAGTGGTGAAACTGCGTCTGTATCAGGACAAATGATCATTTTGTAATAAATGGACAATAAGTGAGGTAAAAAAATGTTTTATATTTGCACTTTCACATTATGACAGGAATGAGAACAACCTTACAGGCAATCATACTGTTTATATTGCTAACCACACTATCAGGTTCCAATTTACTGAAAGCCCAGGATAGCAGTGGAGAACTTAATGCTATACAGACAGTTGTGCCCTTTCTTACTATTGCTCCTGATTCACGGGGAGGTGCAATGGGCGATGCCGGTGTTGCAACCTCACCTGACATATACAGTATGCACTGGAATCCTGCAAAATTTGCATTTATAGATGGGAAAGGAGGTATTGGCATTGCATATTCACCATGGTTAAGAAATCTGGTTCCTGATATTAATATCGCTTATCTTTCAGGTTATTTCAGGTTTGACAGTAAACAGGTCATAAACGGAAGCCTGATTTACTCTTCCCTGGGTGATGTTTCATTTACTGACGATTTCGGAAACCTGGAAAGGACCTTTAAACCTAATGAATGGTCGTTTGATTTGGGATATTCAAGATTGTTTACTGAGAATTTTGCCGGAGGAATAGCATTCAGGTTTATCTATTCCAACCTAACCGGTGGATTTTATTCAGGAGGCGAAGCAACAAAACCCGGAATATCAGTAGCTGCAGACATCAGTGCTTATTATCGTAAAGAGATAGAACTCCTGAATAAGGATGCAGTGCTTGCTTTTGGTGCAAATATTTCAAATATAGGAGCAAAAATGAGTTATTCTGACTCTCAAACATCAGATTTTATTCCTATAAACATGCGTATTGGTACCGCTTGTACATTTGATCTCGATCAATACAATCAAATTACACTGACAATTGATATCAATAAGCTGCTGGTCCCGACCCCTCCTTTGTATGATATTTCAAATCCTGACAGCATTATTGCCGGCAAAGATCCTGACATAGCTGTTCCGGTAGCTATATTCCAGAGTTTTATTGATGCTCCGGGTGGTTTTAAGGAAGAGCTTCGTGAGTTAACATACTCATACGGTGCAGAGTACTGGTATAATGAGCAGTTTGCAATAAGAGCCGGATATTTTCATGAAAATGAGACCAAAGGCAACCGTAAATATTTTACAGCCGGTGCCGGCGTCAGGCTGAGTGGTTTTACTATTGATTTCTCATATCTCATGCCGACAGTCCAGAACCATCCGCTTGCACGTACTTTACGTTTTTCACTCTCTTTTGATATCAGTGCATTAAGGAAAACAACCAAATCACAGATATGACTCCCAGAATAGGTCAGGGAATTGATTTTCACAGGCTTGAAAAAGGATTACAACTTTGGCTGGGAGGAATTCTCATCCCTTCAAAGAAAGGATCTGTTGCACATTCCGATGGTGATGTTCTTCTTCATGCTATCTGTGATGCAATCCTCGGTGCTGCAGGACTCGAAGATATAGGATATCATTTCCCCGACACAAGTACTGAATTCAAAAACATCGACAGTAAAATTCTTTTGAAGAGATCTTTCGTACTTATCAAGGAAAAAGGATTCCAAGTAATAAATATTGATAGTACTGTTTGTCTGGAAATACCAAAAATTTCCGGTTATATTCCTCAAATGAGGTCTGAGATATCAAAAATACTGGAAACAGGTCCGGAAAACATCTCAATAAAGTCTACAACTGCTGAAAAGCTTGGATTTTTAGGTCGGGAAGAAGGGATCATGGCAATTGCCGTTGTCCTGTTAGAAAAAACCCCCGGGGATTGATTACAGCACTTCATCTATCAGATTATCATCTGCTATATATGGTACAGTCACCTTTAATTCTGGTGTTCTGTTCATTTCTCTTTCAAGTGTTGACAATGCTCCCTTACTGCGAGCCCAGCTCCTGCGTGCTATCCCGTTGTTAACATCCCAGTAAAGCATCATTTTCAGTTTTTCCGTTGTCTCCTCAGTACCGTCAAGTACCATACCAAAACCACCATTGATAACTTCACCCCATCCTACTCCACCACCATTATGCAACGATACCCATGTAGCTCCACGAAATGCATCACCGATAACATTCTGGACAGCCATATCAGCAGTATATTTAGATCCATCATAGATATTTGAAGTCTCCCTGAACGGGGAATCAGTACCCGAAACATCATGATGATCCCTGCCGATAACAACCGGTGCTGAAATTTTTCCGGAGGCAATAGCACTGTTAAATGCTTCGGCAATTGCCATTCTGCCATTAGCATCTGAATAAAGTATCCTGGCCTGTGAACCTACCACAAGCTTATTTTTTGATGCTTCCCTTATCCAGTGTATATTATCAGCCATCTGTTGTTTTACCTCGTCAGGTGAAGTATTCATGAGATACTCAAGGGTATCTAAAGCAATATTATCTGTTACTTCAAGATCAGCAGGATCGTTTGAGCAACACACCCAACGAAAGGGCCCGAAACCATAATCAAAACAGATAGGACCCATAATATCCTGAACATAAGACGGATACCTGAATTCACCGTTGGATTTAAGTATATCTGCTCCTGCTCTCGAAGCTTCAAGAAGGAATGCATTTCCATAATCAAAAAAATATGTACCCTTTACCGTATGTTTATTAATGGCTTCAACCTGTCTTACAAGTGATCTTTTCACAAGCTGCCTGAATTGTTCCGGATCTGATGAGATCATCCTGTTAGCCTCATCATAACTTATTCCGGCCGGGTAATAGCCGCCAGCCCATGGATTGTGTAGTGATGTCTGGTCAGAGCCAATATCTACAAAGATCTCCCTTTCTGCAAATTCTTCCCAAACCTCAACAATATTACCATTATAGGCTATTGATACAATCTCCTGACTCTCTCTGGCTTTTTTAACTCTTTCAACGAGTAAATTTATATCAGTTATTACCTCGTCAACCCAACCCTGAGAGTAACGTTTCTGTATAGCTTCAGGATTAACTTCAGCAATAACAGAAATAATACCTGCAATGGAAGCAGCCCTGGGCTGAGCTCCCGACATGCCTCCAAGTCCCGAGGAAACATATAATTTCCCTTTCAGTGTATCAGAACTTTTTTTTAACAATCTTTCTGCATTCATAATTGTTATTGTAGTACCGTGTACTATGCCCTGAGGACCAATATACATATATGAACCTGCAGTCATCTGACCATATTGTGATACTCCAAGAGCATTGAATCTCTCCCAATGATCCTGTGAAGAATAATTTGGTATAACCATCCCATTAGTAACTACCAGCCTGGGAGCATCACGGTGAGAAGGGAAAATTCCCAGAGGATGCCCTGAATATATAACAAGAGTTTGATCATCAGTCATCTCCGACAGGTATTTCATTGTCAAAAGGTATTGAGCCCAGTTCTGGAAAACAGCACCATTACCTCCGTATGTTATCAGTTCATGAGGATGCTGGGCAACAGCAGGATCAAGGTTATTTGATATCATTAACATAATAGCTGCTGCCTTACGTGACCTGTATGGATATTCTTCTATATTGCAAGCCTTCATCTCATAACCGGGTCTGAATCTGTACATATAGATCCGGCCATATTTTGCAAGTTCTTCTGCAAATTCCCGGGCAAGAACAGGATGAAAATCAACCGGGAAATATCTAAGGGCATTTTTCAGTGCGAGCTTTTTCTCATCATGTGTCAGGATATCTTTCCGTTTAGGAGCATGATTAATAGTACTATCATATGGCTTCGGAGGAGGTAACGTTGAAGGGATGCCCAGGGATATCTGTTCTTTGAAATTATCTGTGGTCATAATCAAAAAGTACTTTTTCGTAAAGTTATAAATAAAAGAGCGTTTCATGTACTCACCCCCTTCTTTCAGAATATTAAGCCCCCTTCCTTCCGCTAATCTGCGGAGGGAAGGGGGTTTGGGGGATGGGTATATGTAAATAAATTTGTTCTTTATACTCTAGTATCCTTTACGATTTCATCATCAACAAGGATACGACCACAATATTCACATACTATAATTTTCTTTCTTGATTTTATGTCGAGCTGTTTTTGTGGTGGTATCTGATTGAAACAACCTCCACAAGCATCTCTTTGTACCGGGACAACAGCCAATCCATTTCTTGCATTGGCCCTTATCCTTTTATATGCAGCAAAAAGTCTTTCCTCAATTACTTCCTCTACTTTTTCACGTTTTTTATAGAGACTCTCTTCTTCTTTCTGAGTATCCAGGATAATTTCATCAAGTTCCGATTTTTTGTTTTCAAGATCAGAAGATCTTTCACTAAAAGTCGCTTCTGATTCCGTAATTGTCTGTTTCTTTTCCTCTATCTGTGCATTAAACTCCTTAATCTTCTTGGTAAAAAGCTCTATTTCGAGATTTTGATACTCTATCTCTTTCGAAAGAGAATCAAACTCCCTGTTATTACGTACATTTTTCTGTTGTTCTTCATATTTCTTTATCAGTGCTTCTGCATCAGCTATCTCATTATTTTTACTAAGTATCGATTTCTCAAGATTTACTACTTCTTCCCGCAGATTACCCAGTCTGGTTTCAAGACCCGCTATTTCATCTTCAAGATCCTGAACCTCAAGGGGCAGTTCACCCCTGAGGGTTTTTATTTTATCTATCTCTGAATCAACTAATTGTAAACTAAATAATGCCCGCAGTCTCTCTTCAATGGAGATCTCACTATCAGTTGTCTTTGTTTTTTCCATATTCAAAATAGTTAATTGGATTCGTATTTATGTCTGAAAACCGGAGTGCAAATTTAGGGAATTTTTTGATAATTAAATCGTATAAAATCTCTACCGAGAATTTTTCACTTTCATAATGTCCTATATCAACCATAAGTATTTTGTTCTCTGCTTCAAAATAACTATGATATTTAATATCAGCCGTAACAAATACATTTGCTCCCGATGCAATTGCATCATTCAGTAAGGAACTTCCAGCTCCCCCACAAAGAGCAACTTTGGTTATACTTTTACCTTGCAATTTTGAATATCTTATCCCTTTTGATGAAAATATTGATGAAATTGATTTGAGAAAATCTTTCTCATCAGTTGGTTTTGGTAAATCACCGATACAACCA
>CAZTXH010000182.1:0-5415 GCA_964617415.1 uncultured Rikenellaceae bacterium
TGGCAACAGCAAGCGAAACACCCAGAATAGCATTTGCTCCGAGGTTGCTCTTTGTTTTTGTACCATCAAGGTCGATCATCTTCTTGTCGATCCCAATCTGGTCTGTAATTTCCATTCCGTTTATCTCTTCTGCGATGACATTATTAACATTGTGAACCGCTTTCATGACTCCCTTGCCCAGATAACGGTTTTTATCGCCATCCCTTAACTCCAGGGCTTCATTTTCACCTGTTGATGCGCCTGAAGGTACTGCAGCACGTCCGAAATAACCACTTGCTGTCATTACATCAACTTCAATCGTCGGATTGCCGCGGGAATCAAGTATCTCACGGGCATGTACACTAACTATTTGACTCATAGGATTTTAAATTTTTTATTAAACAATCCCGCAATATACAAAAAAAAAGGGATAATGACTTATCCCCTTTTATAATAAAATCTCTTAAAGATGTGATGACTTTATTCTTCTGATCCTTTCGCTTCTCCAGATTCTGGCTTCTTAGCTTCTTTCGTTTCTTCAGTCTCTGATTTTACCTGAGTTTCTTCTCCAGGGGATTCTTCCTGCGAGGCTTTTTCTTTTGTAGTTTCCTCTTCTGATTTTGTAACGGTATCTTCATCTGTCTCCTCAGGTATGCCGGTAGCTTCTGTTTTTTCAGTTACAGTTGCTTTTTTCTTTGATCTTCTTCTTCTACCTGTTTTTGCCTTCCCTGTATCACTTATACCAAGCATAGCTTCATTATAATCGACAAGCTCAAGAATACACATCTCGGCATTATCACCGAGTCTGTTTCCCGTTCTTAAAATACGTGTATATCCACCAGATCTATTTGCAACTTTAACTGATATCTCCCTGAATAATTCAGATACTGCTGTTTTATCCTTCAGGTATCTGAATGCCACTCTCCTGGAGTGTGTTGAATCATCCTTCGATTTAGTAATGAGTGGTTCAACATAGGTTTTAAGGGCTTTGGCTTTGGCAACTGTGGTAGTGATCCTTTTATGCATGATCAGTGATGAAGCCATATTAGCCATCATTGAATTCCTGTGTGAACGCGTTCTTCCTAAATGGTTAAAAGCTTTTAAATGTCGCATCTTCTTTTATCCTCAAAAAATCAAATTAATCTTTCTCCAGTTTATATTTGCTCACATCCATACCAAAAGAGAGGTTCATGGATTCAAGCAGTTCATCAAGTTCGGTAAGTGATTTCTTCCCGAAATTCCTGAATTTCAGAAGATCGTTCTTATTGAACTTGACAAGATCCCCAAGCGTTTCAACTTCAGCGGCTTTCAGGCAATTCAGTGCTCTGACAGAAAGATCGAGATCGATAAGCTTTGTTTTAAGAAGCTGTCGCATATGTAATACCTCTTCATCAAATTCCTCGTTGGCCAACCTGTCATCCGAATCGAGAGTTATCTTCTCATCAGAGAAAAGAAGAAAGTGGTAAATAAGTATCTTGGCTGCTTCCTTAAGAGCATCTTTAGGATGTACTGAACCATCTGTTTCTATCTCGAATAGTAGTTTTTCGTAGTCAGTTTTCTGTTCAACACGGAAGTTATCGACAGAATATTTCACATTCCTTATCGGGGTGAATATAGAGTCAATAGCAATAAGTCCAAATTCCGCATCAACAGGTTCATTTTCCTCAGCAGGAACATATCCTCTTCCTTTACCAATAGTTATCTCCATCTGTATTTTAGTACCCGATTCCATTCTGAAAAGAAGAAGTTCGGGATTCAGTACCTCAAAATTGGTGAGAACACTGTTAAGGTCTCCTGCTTTAAAGAGTTCCTGGTTCTGGATTTTTATAGTAATCTTTTCTTCATTAACATCATCGACTATTCTCTTAAATCTAACCTGCTTAAGATTCAGGATTATTTCTGTAACATCCTCTATCACGCCTTTAATAGTAGAGAACTCATGGTCAACACCATCAATCTTAACTGTTGTAATAGCATAACCTTCGAGTGAAGAGAGAAGTATTCTCCTCAGTGCATTGCCTACAGTAATGCCATAGCCAGGTTCTAGAGGACGGAATTCAAATTTCCCGAGCTTGTCATCCGCTTCCAGCATGATTACTTTATCGGGTTTCTGGAATGATAAAATGGCCATAGAATTTATCTTATATAATTATTTTGAATACAATTCGACTATAAGTTGTTCTTTAATATCTTCAGGAATATCTGTACGTTCAGGCAGACTCATAAATTTGCCTGCCATCTGTGTATCATCCCATTCCAGCCATGGGAGTTTTGAGCTTTTATTTGTTTCCAGCGAATTAACGATGACTTCGAGAGATTTTGATTTTTCGCGAACACCAACGATATCACCGGGCTTAAGCTGGTATGACGGAATATTTACAACCTCGCCATTTACTGTAATATGACGGTGGGAAATCAGCTGACGTGCACCTGATCTTGTAGGTGCTACACCCAGTCGATAAATAACATTATCGAGACGTGATTCAAGCATCTGGAGAAGAACAGAACCTGTAACACCTTTTGACCGGGATGCTTTTTTAAATGTATTACGGAACTGTCTTTCAAGGATACCGTATGTATATTTAGCTTTCTGTTTTTCCCTCAGCTGTAATCCATATTCAGAGGTCTTCTTTCTCTTTTTGACCACGCCATGCTGTCCGGGAGGGTAATTCTTTCTTTCCAGGTGTTTATCAGATCCGTAGATCGGTTCTCCAAATTTTCTTGCTATTTTTGATCTTGGTCCTGTATATCTTGCCATATTAAAGTAAATTTTTTCAGGTAAAAAATCGAAATATTCTTTATACTCTTCTTCTTCCGGGAGGCCGGCAACCATTATGAGGCAAGGGTGTTACATCGATTATCTCGGTAACTTCAATACCAGTATTGGCGATTGCCCTTATGGCTGATTCACGACCAGACCCCGGTCCCTTCACAAATACCTTTACTTTTCTAAGACCAAGGTCATATGCGACTTTACTGCACTCTTCCGATGCCATCTGGGCAGCATAAGGAGTATTCTTTTTGGAACCTTTAAATCCCATTTTGCCAGCAGATGCCCATGTAACAACCTGGCCTGAATTATTTGTCAGTGTTATTATTATGTTATTGAATGATGAATGAATATGAGCCTGGCCCGTTGATTCGACCTTAACCAGCCTCCTTTTCATTGCTCCTGTTTTCTTTGCCATATTTATAATTTATTTAATAGCTTTTTTCTTGTTTGCAACAGTTTTCTTTCTCCCCTTACGTGTTCTGGCATTGTTTTTTGTACTCTGTCCCCTTACAGGGAGGCCTATTCTGTGCCGGACACCACGATAACAACCTATATCCATAAGCCTTTTTATATTCATTTGTGTTTCTGAACGTAATTCTCCCTCGAGTTTATAATTTTCGCTCAGAACCTTGCGGATTGAGTTTACCTGATCGTCAGTCCAATCCTCAACCTTGATATCCCTGTCGACACCTGCTTTATCGAGTACCTTCTGAGCAGTGCTTCTGCCTACCCCGTAAATATAAGTAAGGCCAACTTCGCCTCTTTTATGTTTCGGTAAATCTACACCAATAATACGTGCCATATTTCTCTTTTCTTAAATGAGTTGCAAAATTAATTAAATTATCCCTGTCTCTGTTTATACTTGGGATTTTTCTTGTTTATAACATAAATGCGTCCTTTTCTTCTGACAATTTTACAGTCAATGCTACGCTTTCTGACAGATGCTCTTACTTTCATTATCTTATTATTTCTTATTTATACCTGAATGTAATCCTTCCCTTTGTCAGGTCGTATGGAGACATTTCCACTTTTACCTTATCACCCGGAAGTATCTTTATATAATGCATTCTCATCTTACCGGATATATGTGCAGTTATCACATGCCCGTTCTCTAGTTCAACCCTGAACATTGCATTCGAAAGAGCTTCAATGATAGTGCCATCCTGTTCTATTGACGGTTGCTTAGCCATACAATTATATTTTATTTAGAACTTCTTCTATATATTCAAATGTTGTTAACTGATCTGCTTTACCTTTATTTACAGCCACAGCATATTCAAAATGTGCTGAAGGTAAGCCGTCCGCTGTTTTAATAGTCCACCCGTCTTTTGTCTGATAGGTCTCCTTTTTACCCAGGTTAATCATTGGTTCAATACATATTACCAGACCTTTTTCCATTTTCGAACCACTTCCTCTTTTACCGAAATTAGGGACCTCAGGCGGTTCATGTAGTTTCTTTCCTATACCATGTCCGACAAGTTCACGAACAACAGAGAATCCTCCACTTTCGGCCTTTGTCTGAACAGCTGAAGAGATATCTCCTACCCTGTTTCCTGCAACAGCAGCCTTTACACCCTCCTCAAGTGATGCTCTTGTATATTCAAGGAGCCGTTTTACCTCTTCCTTAATATCTCCAACAGCAAATGTATAGGCACTGTCACCGTACCATCCATTAAGGATAACACCACAATCAATTGAGATAATATCTCCCTCCTTCAAGGTATATTCTGATGGTATACCGTGAACCACCTCGTCATTAACAGATGTACAGAGAGTATTGGGAAAGCCACCAAAGTCTTTAAAACCCGGAATTGCATTATTGTCGCGTATATATGTTTCGGCAATCCGGTCAAGAAAGAGAGTGGTTACCCCGGATTTAATATGCAAAGCAACCTCAGCAAGTGTTTTTGACACCAGCAAATTGCTTTCTTTCAAAAACCCGACCTCTTCATCAGTCTTAAAATGTAACATCAAAGAACGTTATATAAATATTAAATTGATGTAACTGAACCTGCCCTGCCTTTTATACGTCCTGATTTCATCAGACCATCATAATGACGCATAAGCAGATGACTCTCTATCTGTTGCAGTGTATCAAGTATAACACCTACAAGTATTAACAGCGAAGTACCTCCATAGAACCGTGCAAACTGGGGTGTAATACCCACCTGTACGGCTATAGACGGAAGTATTGCAATTATTGCAAGGAATATTGAACCGGGTAATGTGATCCTCGACATAATAGCATCAAAGAAATCAACTGTTTTTCTCCCCGGTTTAACACCGGGAATAAAGCCACCGTTCTTCTTCATATCTTCAGCCATCTGTACAGGATTAATTGTCACAGCTGTATAAAAATAGGTAAAAGCAATAATCAATATAGCTGTTACCAGGTTATACCAGAAACCATACATATTTGAGAATGCAACAACAAATCCGGAACCTGATTCTGCATAACCCGCAATAATTATCGGGAGCATCATTATAGCTTGGGCAAATATTATAGGCATAACACCAGCAGCATTTACCTTTAATGGTATATACTGGCGTACTCCTCCATATTGTTTGTTTCCCACAATTCTCCTTGCATATTGAACCGGTATACGCCGGGTACCCTGAACAAGGAGTATTGTACCAAATATAACTCCAAACAGTATCACTAT
>CAZTXH010000183.1:0-5402 GCA_964617415.1 uncultured Rikenellaceae bacterium
CTATTCAAATGATCTGCGAAATGGGAAATATGAGATATGGGACGAAGACGGGATAACAAAAATCTCAGGATTATATAAGGATAACCTTCGTGAGGGAAGCTGGTTTTTCTATAATGAAGACAAGACTATAAGATATAAAATAGATTATGTTGCAGGCCATACAGACGATCGGCAGAAGGATATTGATGCAGCAAACTTAATTGACGAGATCGAAAAAAAGAGTAAAAATATCTCTGACCCTGAAAAAACAGGAGATATCAGAGAATGAATAAATATGACCTCTTACCAAAAATCGTACAGATCAATAACTGATCATGACAGAAAAACTCTCCTTAACTGAATTACAGCTTATTATCAGGGATGCCCTCTATATGGCTCTGCCAGATATGTATTGGGTTATTGCTGAAATATCAGAGATAAAGGTGAATTATGCTGGTCATTGTTATCTCGAACTTATAGAGAAACATCCCGACGAAAAGAATGCACGGGCACGTGTCAAAGCTATTATCTGGAATAAACGATATCTGTTTCTGAAATCATTCTTTGAAAATGTTACAGGGGAACAGCTCCAGGAGGGGATGAAAATTCTGGTCAGAATAAAAATAGAATATCATGAAATATATGGCTTGAGTCTTATAATTTCAGATATTGATCCTTCATTCACAATAGGCGAAATGGCCCTGAAAAGACAGATGATAATAAAAAAACTTGAGGATGAAGGAGTATTTACAATGAATAAAGAACTCATTTTTCCTGTAATCCCACAACGAATTGCAGTAATATCTTCAAAGAGTGCGGCTGGCTATTCAGATTTTATGAATCACCTAACAAAAAACAGTTTCGGATATATTTTTTATACAGCTCTGTTTGAAACAACAATGCAGGGAAAGGAGACAGAACAGAGTGTGATAAACGCACTTGACAGGATTGCTGATCATATTGACTTGTTTGATGCAGTGACTATTATAAGGGGAGGAGGCTCACAGAGCGACCTGAGCTGGTTCGACAGCTATAATATTGCATATCATATTACTCAATTCCCATTACCGGTAATAACGGGAATAGGTCACGAAAAAGATCTTACAGTAACTGATATGGTTGCCTTCAAGTCACTCAAGACGCCAACAGCAGTGGCAGATCATCTTATAGAGTGTATTGCGGAAACCGAAGCTCAATTGGAGAATATGGCTAATGAAATATCTGATTCTTCACGCATGATTATTGAAGAGAATCACAGCAGGCTTGAAACATTCAGAATGAAGCTAATACCTGTTGCAAAACTTATGGTCTCGAGCCAGAAGGAAGAGTTATCAAACAGGATAATTGAGATGATCAGTAACGGCAGGGAACTAATTGCCAGGGCCAGTCTCATCCCGGCCACACAAGTATCAAAACTTATTTCAGCAGCCGGTCATCTGTCGACCATCAACAATATGATGATTGAAAATAAATGGAATGAGTTGAAAAACAAATTAACAGGTCATGTTGAAAAGATACGCGAAAGAACAAACGGAATGGAGAACAGACTTAAGATACTTGATCCGGCAGGGGTTATACGAAGAGGATATACTCTGACTTCTTTAAACGGGAAAATTGTAAAAAGCGTCATGGATGTTAAACCTGACGAAATAATAGATACACTCGTCAAAGACGGAAAAATAAAAAGCAAGGTTACAGAAAAAAAGATAACAAAAAAACAGTAAGAACCTGTGATTGCACGATTAAAAGATTGAATTATGGCAAAGAAAGTATTTTCATTTAACGAAGCAGTATCTGAAATTGAGAAGATACTCAATAATATAGAAAAAGGCGTTCTTGATGTTGACAAATTGGCGGACGAAGTAAAACGTGCATCGGAACTAATAAGAGAATGCCAGAAGAAGCTTCGGACAACTGAAGAAGAGCTTAATAGCATCTTTAAGGACCTGGTATGAAATAAATCAGGACCGAAGTCCTGATTTACCACTACCCTAAACCTAAATCCATGAAAAAAATTCATGTAACCTTCCGTTACTGCTGTTATTAAATTCTACGTACTGAAGGTCCAAAATGTTTCATCGGAATCAGTATATTTCAACAGAAGATATGTTTTTTTTGACGAACGGCCTATTTTTCTACACCAAGGACATCTTTGAAAGCTTTAATGAATGTTTCCTTGGGTAAAGCTCCCATTGCCATCTGTGGCTGTCCCTCTGCCGGAACAAACAGAAATGATGGTATGCTCCTTATACCAAATGCGGCTGCCAGTTCCTGCTGCTCTTCAGTATTAATCTTATAGAAATCCAGCTTACCTTCAAAATCAGATGCTAATTCTTCAAGTATGGGCTCCACAGTCTTACATGGTGCACACCAATCAGCATAGAAATCAATTATACAGGGTTTTTCCCCTTCAAATTTCCATTCTTTGTTCTTTTCGTAGTTAAATACTTTACTTAGAAATGTCTCTTTTGTTAAATGTTCTGTCATGTCAATTTATTATGTTAAACACATTAGAAATAAAATTATTTTATACATTTCAATCATTATGCCATATACCCGTATTTTAGATAAAATTACATATTAATTGTAACTTTGTCATGATTTGTTAACAAATTGTCATATCTATATATGAACATATGTCTGGATGACAAGATTTTCAATACTCTATCAGAGGTGATATCCGATGAAAAGGTTAAGGCATTTGTAATAGGAGGCTGGGTAAGAGATTATCTTCTTAAAAGGGATCATCCTGACAGGGATATTGACATTGTTGTAATAGGAAACGGTATTGAGATCGCTAAAAAAGTTGCCTTAAGGATTGATTCTAAAATCAAAGTAAGTGTATTTAAGAACTTTGGTACTGCTATGTTCAGGTGGGATGATTATGATATTGAGTTTGTCGGAGCCCGGAAAGAGTCATACAGGAGGGGATCAAGGAAACCTGTTGTTGAGGATGGCACACTTGAAGATGATCAGATGAGAAGGGATTTTACAATCAATGCTTTGGCTATTAGTCTTAATAAAGAGACATACGGTGAGTTTCTCGACCCCTTTGGAGGTAAAGAAGATATGGAGAATAAAATAATACGGACACCTCTGGATCCCGATAAGACATTTTCCGACGATCCACTCAGAATGATGAGAGCAATACGGTTTTCGACTCAGCTTAATTTCTCAATTGACAAGAATACTTTTAGCTCGATAAAACGTAATGTTGAGCGTATTAAAATAGTATCTCAGGAAAGAATTACTACAGAAGTAAATAAGATAATCAATTGCAATCGTCCCTCAAAAGGTTTTATACTACTTGAACGTTCAGGACTTCTATCGATAATCTTTCCTGAGCTTAATAATTTAAAAGGTGCAGAAGTTAAAGAGGGGAAAGCCCACAAAGATAATTTCCATCACTCGGTGAAAGTACTGGACAATATTGCCAGAGTATCTGATAATCAATGGCTCAGATGGGCAGCGCTTCTCCATGATATAGCAAAACCTGTTACAAAAAAATACTCTCCAGGTATGGGCTGGTCATTCCATGGACATGAAAATATAGGTTCAAAGATGATCCCCGATATTTTCAGAAAGCTTAAACTACCTATGAACGAGAGGATGAAGTATGTTCAGAAACTGGTTGACCTTCATCTCCGACCAATAGCACTATCACAAGATGAAGTAACTGATTCAGCAGT
Source organism: uncultured Rikenellaceae bacterium (assembly GCA_964617415.1). Classification (GTDB taxonomy): domain Bacteria; phylum Bacteroidota; class Bacteroidia; order Bacteroidales; family VadinHA17; genus LD21. The sequence goes on from CAZTXH010000183.1 coordinate 3,669, forward strand.
CAGAAGGCTTCTTTTTGAAGCGAGTGAGGATATCGATGATCTGATGATGTTATGCGAAGCTGATATAACATCGAAAAATGAGGCAAAAAAAACAAGGCATCTTGAGAATTTCAAATATGTAAGGAAGAAATTGAAGGAGATTGAAGAGAAAGATGCTTTGAGAAATTTCCAGCCACCTGTTGATGGTGATGAAATAATCAGAACATTCGGTATAAGCCCTGGTAAAGAGGTTGGCATTATTAAAAATGCTATCAGGGAAGCTATCCTTGACGGTAAAATACCTAATGAATATAAAGCTGCAAGGAAATATATGATTGAAAAAGGTAAAGAGCTTGGTCTGTCACCCTGTGAAGATAATGACTTATCTTAACATCAAATCAATCAAAACGGGAAGATGATCACTGTAGCCTCCCCGGTATCTGTAACCATAATATGTTGAATATGGACTTAATCCCGGATAATTCAGATCTTTTTTTAACAGAAAGTCGGGCCGGAATATCTGAAGCTTATCAGGATCAGTAAATATTGTAGCAGACTTGTTAATCAACTGATCCGATACTATAACCTGATCTATTATCTCCCAGGTTCCCTTATAACGGTAAGTTCCTGATCCTGCTGGAAGGCTCTCTGAAAGATTCAGCATATACCCGCCTGTTTTATCCGTACTTTCTGTTAGTATGCTCATCACCTTATCATCGGGAGTAGCATTAAAATCACCCATAATTATTATTCGTGCATTTCCATTTGTTTTGATAAACAAAGAATCAACCTTCCCCTGGACCATTTTGGCAATTTTCATTCGTTGTGGTTGTCCTGCAAGTACCCCTCCCCTTCTTGAAGGCCAGTGGTTTACAAAAAAGTGGATGGTATCATTGTTGATAAGAAAACTGGCATAAAGAACATCTCTGGTTCTGAATTCATTGCCTGTTACAGACAGTGTTTTCAAATACGAATAACCAATGACTGTTACATGTTCTTTCCTGTAGATAAGAGCAACATCTATCCCCCTATCATCCGGAGAATCTTCATGTATAATATCATATTTATATTTCGATATGTAAGTGTTATAGATAAGATTCTCGAGCACCTTCCTGTTCTCTATTTCACAAAATGCTACTATAGCAGGAGGCTGCCACCCTCCTGCAGCAATAATTGTTTTGTACAGGGAATTTATTTTGGTAGTATATCTCTTATAATTCCATCTCCTTAATCCTCCGGGAAGGAATTCCTCATCATCTGTAAGTGTGTCATTATAAACATCAAAGAGATTCTCAACATTATAGAACATTAACCTCACAAAATCATCATTATTCTGAGGATATCCTTTAATAAGAAACAGCACTAGCAGCGAAAGGGTACCGGCAATTCTTTTTACGATACCGTTTGACATATAATAAAATAAATAATAATATCAATATGCACTTATCCAGCGATATCTCCTTGCACTCTCCCCAAATTTTACAGCCAGAGTAAGTTCATGTGTTCCAAAGCTCTGTTTTCTAATATCAGTTAAGGTAAAATCAACAGCATAGGCAAAATAGAACCTGTCGTATTTCAATCCGGCCATAAGAATTATCGCGTCACCTGTTCGCCATGAAAGGCCTGTCCAATAGTCTTCCTTATAATAGACCCTTGTAGTAATGTCCATCTGAATTGCCTTAAAAAACATATCAGACGATTTAATAAATGCTGATGGTTCAAGGGTCCAATCAGGATTAATATCGATCTTTACTC
>CAZTXH010000184.1:0-5402 GCA_964617415.1 uncultured Rikenellaceae bacterium
ACGCAGCACTCATTGAATAACAGTATTGTGCAGTCATAATTTGGATACACTGTAATACAGATACTTAGCCGGACTATATTCATTTTTATCCCTGTCAGTCTATTTTAATATGAGCCAGTGACATCATTCTCAGTATATCAGAAATGTTCATTCCTATTCTCTATTATATACGAATAATTTTTTTTGTGTTCTTTATTAAGCTCCTTACCATCAATCAGTCTCCACCCTGATTCTTCGAGCAGCTTGTTGATCTTGATACGAACCTTTGCTTCCTTGTATTGCATAATCTGGATTCTTCATCTTGAGGGGCTTGATAAAATTACGAAAAAAATGAATTTAATCCTTCGGTTGTTTTGATACTTTGTTCCTTGAGTCTTGCAGGTCTTGCAGTCTTGTGGTCCTACCTACACTACGTTACGGTGGGCAAAGCATGCAGGTTACCAAAGCCGGAAGTACTTTTATCTTTTGATTTTTAGGCAGTCTTGTCCTGATACTTTGTTGTCTTGACGCAGAGTATACCCCAAAAATCCTTTACTATACCGAAACATCACAAATACCAAAATTCCCCCATAAATAATTTGTCGCATATTTGCAGCGATGTTATTTGGCATACCTAAAAAACGAAGTGCTTCAGGTAGAATTATTAAATATAAAATGGGATGAATCCCCCGCTTTTAGACAATACTTTATAAATTAAGGTGAGTTCGATTAAAGTTAAAATATGTTTCTCAAAAACATGAAAATATACGGATCGAATTTTCAATCGTTATTCATTTTAATGATATTTATAAGTATGAAAAATAATATCATGGAATTGTAATAATATTTATTTTGTGATAAAATAAAATTAAAGTAAATTTATCATGAAATTAACTAAATGTCTTATTAGTGATAATAATAAATAATGGGCACTACATTCTTTGGCAGGGAAAAAGAGTTAAAAGACCTTCACGACTTATTCAAGATGCGTAAGTCAGTCATGGCAGTATGCAGGGGAAGAAGAAGGATAGGAAAAAGCACTTTGATTCAGAGGTTCGGAAAGGAGGCAGATCACTTTATTGAAATACAAGGCCTTTCTTCCAGGGAAAGTGCAGGTTTAAAGGAACAGTTAAATGCCTTTAGTGAACAATTCGCAAGGCAAACCGGTTTCCCTAAGCTGAACCTTGATAGTTGGGAGCAGGCATTTTCGTTGTTAAATAAAGCGATTACAGAAAAGAAAACCATTGTATCTCTTGATGAAATTTCCTGGTTGGCAAAAGGGGATAAAGACTTCGCAGGAAAACTTAAAATTTCATGGGATACAGAACTGAAAAAACATAAGAACCTGATTCTGATTTTATGTGGTTCTGTAAGTTCATGGCTGGAAAGTAATATACTGAACAATACCGGATTTGTCGGTAGAATTTCTCTTGATCTTAAACTGGAAGAATTGGACCTGCCTTCGTGTGATTTATTCTGGGGGAAGAATCGAAAAGCTGTGAGTACAAATGAAAAATTGAAAGTATTATGTGTGACCGGCGGAGTGCCCAGATACCTCGAAGAAATCAGGCCAGAGCTTCCTGCTGAAGATAATATACACAGAATGTGCTTCAGAAGGGAAGGACTGTTATTTTCTGAATTTGAACACATTTTTTCCAGCATTTTTTCCGGCAGAGCAGACACTTATAAGAAAATACTTCAATCACTGATATATAGCAGTCGTGATCTTGATGAAATCTGCAATAATATCAGTGTTGAGAAGAGTGGCACAATAAGTAAATATCTTGATGACCTTACTGAAGCCGGATTTGTACAGAAAGACACATCATTCAATTTTTCTCTTTTTAGAGTTTCAAGATTTGCAAAATACAGGCTTAAAGATAATTACACACGTTTTTATCTGAGATATATCCAGGAGAAAAAGGAAATAATAAGCACTCTATCAAGACTCAAAACTAATCTGGCTAATTTTCTTGAATGGGATGTTATCAGGGGCTTTCAGTTTGAGAATCTGGTTTTGAATAATATTCAGGTTCTTTTTAATATTCTGGATATCAATCCTTCTGTAATACAATATGCAGCACCCTATTTTCAGAAGAAAAACAATAAACAGGACTCATGTCAGATAGATTTGCTGATTATTTCAAAATACAGCATCTATGTATGTGAGATGAAATTTAGAAAAATAATTAAAAAGGATGTGATTAAAGAAGTAATTGAAAAAATCAACAAACTCAAAATACCCGGGCATTTATCAATAAGGCCGGTACTTATTTATGAAGGAGATATTGAGGAAGCTGTTATTTCGGAGGGATATTTTTTTAATATTATTAATATCGGCCAGCTGCTTGAAAGACCATAGGTATATTTCTATGATAATTCAATTCTTTTCAGACAGGAATATAAGTAGACTGGAAATAAAGAAAATCCTTGAAGTTGACTATCCCCGTGGCAAGCCACATGAAACTATTTGATTTAATTAATATCACAAAAGTATTATGGAGAAGTATGGAGAATTCCTGTTTGAGGCAAAATCGGATGATATAAAAGTATGCCTTGATAATCTGACCGAAGAGGATATAGAGTCCTGCTGTGAATATAAAATATTCAACCGCGGTTATGATTATTATCACAATGGCATGGTCGAACAAATTCAATTTAATAAAAAGGCAAATACAATTTCGGCTACCGTAACCGGCACGAGAGAATACCGGGTGGAAATATATATTGATAACGGAGAATTGCATGGTACATGCTCATGTGAATATTATGCCGTATGCAAGCATATCATTGCAGTATTGTTAAATATTGCAGATACTGGTATTGAAAACATTCCTGAAGATATAATAACACATGTAACAACTGCTGAATCTCTCGATTTCTTAAAATCTCACCTTAAACAACTTCCGAAAGAGGAACTGATAAAACTGGTAATGAAATTCGCTCCTGAAGAATATATTTTACAAGCTCATAACAGGGAAACCGGTAAAAAAGATGCAAATAAGATATTTACCCAGGCAGAGAAAAAGATACTGGGATTTTTCAATAATGAGGAGATGCTTTGGGATCCCTCCGGTATGGAGACTGCATTGATGAGTCAACTTAACAAATTAAAAGGACTTGAAGATCAAATACCTGATCAGATCGGAGAATTGATTCTAAAGATAATGCAGGAAGTCAATAATGCATTTGATGAAGGTTACCTGTACATAGATAATTATTATAATGAAGACTATTTTGAATCCAATCAGTTTGACAATTATGTTATTTCATATATCAGGCAATTACCGGTTATTGAAAAAATGAGTTTCCTGGAAAAGCTGGATGATACAATAGAATTGATGTCGTATAACACGTTTGAAGGAATACCCCAAAAATACGATTCCTGTTTTACCGATAAAGAATTAGATATTTTAGCGGAATATATTGTTGCCAATCAACATATTATACATGAGTCACTTATCTCGAATTTGTTTTATTTAATTGAAAAAAAGCTGAAAATTGAAGAAAAAGAAAAAATCCTGACTAGGATCTCCAGGGATAATCAGGATCTCTTCACCTCTTTAACAGAATTATTAATAGAACAAAATCGGCATAGTGAAGCCTTTGAAAACATTGATAAGTTACTTTCTGAAAACAAGGGCTTTGTCGATGATAAGATCATTGAGCTATACCTTGACCTGTGTGTTAAAACCGGATCTGACCTTGACAAGGCAGTAATGGTTTCGATAAACCATAATCCGAATGAAAAAATCCTGTTAAAAATAAAAACTTATAGTATTACTGATATAAAGGTTAAAGCCTGTGAAAATATCCTGAAAAATAAAAATCCTTATGACCTCCTTAGTTATTTTGAAAAGGAGAAACGCTTTAAAGAGGCCTTTGATCTGATATCAGAGACTAATCAATTTCGTGATGAAATAATTTTTACTTTTTTCAGGAGAAATAAAAAAGTACTTACCTCAGAAGCAGAGCAATATTTTTTAAAAAGAATCAAAACAAATCTTCCTTATACAGGAGATAATCACTATACTAAAATCGCAGAAACAATAGGACAATTAAAGCAAATCAATAATAAATTATCAAAAGAGATAGTTACCGGTATCCGAATGAATTATAAAAGAAGAACAAAACTAATGGGCATGCTCAGACGATTTTAGTTAAAGCTTCATATAATCGCAGACAACCTGTCTGTGCATAAACACAATGATGTAAAGATGGGGTTGGATTGGAAAATTATCGGTTACTTATTATCCGATATCAATGCATTATCATCTCTGTGAGATTTTTATCTCCAGAAATAAATCCTCCGTAACTTCCCAGTGCCTTACTCATAGTCGAGATATTATCCCCCTTTCTCTATTTCTCGTACCCACGCTCTCTCTCACTCTTTCTTTTGTCGGGGTGAGTGGATTCGAACCACCGACCTCGTCGTCCCGAACGACGCGCGCTAACCTGACTGCGCTACACCCCGAAAAACAGACCCCAAAATTAATAAATTTTTATGATCTTTATATTCTTAACAACCTCAATTACATGACCAACTCAAAAAGGGTATATTCCATAGATATAATGCGGGGTCTCACCCTCCTGCTCATGCTTTTTGTCAATGACCTTAATATGCATGTGGCTCCTTCATGGTTCGGTCACATGGATGCAGATTTTGATGGTATGGGCCTGGCCGACTGGGTATTCCCTGGTTTTCTCTTTATAGTTGGAATGGCAATACCATTCGCTTTCTCAAAAAGATTCTCCGTAGGTGATTCATTGTATGATATAAGCCGTCATATTGTAACCAGAACAGTCAGCTTACTTATAATAGGTGTGCTAATGCTGAATACAGGCAGAGTTGATCCCGAACTAACAGGTATCGGGAAAAATCTCTGGGCCCTTTTAATGTATATCGCCGTGTTCCTATTCTGGAACGACTATCCCGACAAAGATAAACGGATCTTCACTGTTACCGGACTTAAGCTGTCGGCACTGGCAATCTTTATAATACTTGTATTTAAGTTCCAGTCGGGGAAACCGGAAAATAATGGTTCACTAATTATTGGGTGGTGGGGTATCCTCGGACTTATAGGCTGGGGATATCTGGTGTCGGCATTCACCTATGTTCTTTGTCGTGATTCAATAGTAAAAACAACTCTTGTTGTTATATTATTCCTGATATTAAACTGCCTCTCCGGACTGAACCTTCTGGATTTCCTTGATCCGGTAAAACCAATTCTTGGAGTAGTAATTGATGGAAGTAATCCTTTAATTGTACTTACAGGATTGATCGGAGGTCTTATCGTTAAAAAATTCTCTTCATCTGACTATAAGAAAGTTATTCTTATTTTTTCAGGACTGGGTCTTTTTTGTTTATTATCAGGATTTGTTTTACGGAACTGGTTTATAATCTCAAAGATAAAGGCTACACC
>CAZTXH010000185.1:0-5390 GCA_964617415.1 uncultured Rikenellaceae bacterium
GGTAAAACTCATCGACAACTATTTCACCGTTTTCAGTTTTAACCCCTGCTTTTTCAAGGCCAATATTTTCAATGTTTGGTGTCACCCCAACAGCTGACATTACAATATCGGTCTCTACTGTCTCAATACCTTTTGGAGTCTTAATAGTCACCATACATTTTTCCTTTGACGTATCAACCGATTCAACTGAGGAACCTGACATTATTTTCATCTTAAGTTTCTTAAATGATCTCTCAAGCTGTTTTGAGACCTCTTCATCCTCATTTGGAACCAGCCGCGGAAGAACTTCAACAAGTGTTACTTCTGTTCCAATTGCCTGGTAAAAATTTGCAAACTCGCTTCCTATTGCGCCTGACCCCACAATAACCATTGAATCAGGTTTTTCCCGTAGTATCATTGCTTCCCTGTATCCTATTATTTTTTTACCGTCCTGTTTCAGGTTTGGAAGCTCTTTTGACCTTGCTCCTGTGGCAAGAATGATATTGTCTGCAGTGATCCTGGATATTTCTCCTTTTTCACCCTCCACCTCTACAGTATTTGCTCCTGACAAACGTCCGAATCCGTTGATGTGTGTTATGTTATTCTTTTTAAAGAGATAATCTATTCCCTTGCTCATTCCTTCCGCCACATTGCGGCTTCGTGTAATAATCGCATTAAAATCGATTTTTATATCTCCTTCAATATTAATACCATAATCGGATGAATGTTTCATATATGTTAAAACCTGGGCACTCTTAAGTAACGCCTTGGCCGGAATACATCCCCAGTTGAGGCAAATACCTCCCAGTTTTTCCTTCTCTACAACAGCCACCTTCATTTTCATTTGTGATGCCTTTATAGCTGCAACATATCCTCCGGGACCGCTCCCAATTACAATAAGATCATAATCCATAATATATTTGTTTATATGTTATCTAAATAATTTTTAATGTCTCAAAATAAACATTTAATATATAACAAAAGTAATCCCTATTTAGTTGTTATTTGTTTAAGGAACTTTGCCAGGCCCCATAAAACCACCAGTGAAAATATAACAGTTGCGCCTGCCGGTATTCCGGCAAAATAGGAAATTATATATCCTATTGCTGTTCCAACGAAACCTGCCACCATTGAAAAGATAATGATTCTGGAATAGACCCTGGTGAAGATCATAACAATATTTGGCGGGATGGTAAGAAGTGATAATACAAGAATAACTCCGGCCATCCTAATATTAAGTACAATCGTAAGGGCTATCAATGCTGTGGTAACATATTTACAGGTATTGACATAAGGTGAATATGTTCGCGCAAATGTCTCATCATAAGATATATACAAAATGATGCGATAAAATATGCTAAAATATGATATAAGTATAATGGACATTATACCTAACGCGATAATATCATCATAAGTAACTGTAAGAATACTACCGAAGAGATAACTGATAAGGTTAGGAGAATAACCCGGGGTGAGGTAAATAAATATTATTCCGATTGCCATACCGAATGCCCACAATATCCCTATTGCTGAATCTTCCCGTATTTTATGCCGGACCGACAGATATTCCACTCCAAGAGCAGACAGGATACCGAATATTGCAGCTCCTACTATTGGATTGAATCCGGCAAAATATCCTATACCTATACCTCCAAATGATGCATGGGTAATACCACCACTCAGAAAGACCATTCGTCTGGTAACGATATAAGTTCCTGCCAGGCCTGCTGTTATACTTGCAAACAGAGCTCCAAGGAAACCCTTCAGAATAAACTCATATTGAAAAATATTTACTTCCAATCAGCTGTGAGTTTTAAGTACTGTATGAGGAACATCACCATGTGTAATAAGCTTAATCGGACAACCGTAAGCAGCTAACTGTTCATTAGTTATTTCTGATGAGGGGTGATAATGAAGCCCCCTGTTAACACATGCAAATGACTTAACATGTGCTGATATCATCCCTATATCATGAGATACCATGAGAATGGCCATTCGTTTGTTGAGATCCCTGAGTTTTTCATAAAACTCGATCTCAAAATTCGAATCAACAAAATTACCGGGTTCATCCAGCAACAATAATTTTGGATTGCCGATAATTGCCCTGCCAAGGAAAACCTTCTGTAACTGGCCTCCCGACAATTCGCTCAATGAAGACTTTGCCACATCTTTGAGTCCCAGTTCTTCTATCACCTCCCCGGCCTTCTTCCTGTCAGATGATGACATTCTCGACATGATCTTCTTGTATATCATCATTCCTGATAAAATCACATCTGTCACAGAAACGGGATAAGTCATATCCCCGGTAGATAACTGTGGAAGATAGCCAATCCCACTCCCGTTAACTAAATCTCTATTGAAGCTTATTTTACCACTCACAGGTTTCATTAATCCCAGTATTACTTTAAGAAGTGTTGTTTTTCCACCTCCATTAGGACCTATAACACCTATGTAATCGTTTTCATTTACCTTTAGACTAGCATCTTTAAGGGCAATAAAGTTGTCATAGGCAACCGAAACAGACTTCATTTCAAATAGATAAGACATTATTAGTCATTTTGTAAATTCCCTGTAAAACTCTTGTGTAACTCAGTTATTATTTCAATAACGGTTTTCAGCCAATCTTCAGAAAGTGGATCAATAACCGTTATGCCGGCACCTATTTCCCGGGCTATAGCACTTGCATTCCTGCTGTCGTACTCTTTTTGGATAAAAATAGTACTAATATTTTCTGTTCTTGCAATATCAACAAGTTCTTTGAATCGTGAGGGAGGAGGTTCCTTACCTTCAAACTCCACTGCTATCTCATTAATCCCGTAATCTCTTGCAAGATATTCCAGATTCGGATGGTAAATCATAAAAGTTTTTTTTGTAATCCCCGAAAATAATGAGTCTGCCAGTCTGTCTGCTTCCGAAATCTTTAAACATAAATTATTGTAATTCGATTCATATCTCTTCTTTTCATCAGGATTTAAACTGCAAAGCAGATCTTTTACAGATGAAGCCATTGCAAAAGCACATTTCGGTGAAACCCAGTAATGAGGATCAACTCTCTCAGAGTGAGTGCTTTCATGATGAGGCCCTGACGAAATCGGATCAATATTGTCGCCCAGAGACAGTTTAACCATATTCTTATTGATCTCATAAAACCTGCTGAGCCAGGCTTCTTCAAAGCCCATAAATCCATTACTTATATAGGCTTTTGATTTTCTCAGATTATTTATCTGTTCGGGATATGGTTCATATATATGAGGATTAGCTCCCGGAGGTACAATAATGTTAACTTCATAATCATCACCCGCTATCTCATTAATAAAATATTTAAAGGGGGCTATGCTAACTGATATTATATCTGTATCCTTAACCGAATGATAAGAATTACACGATATCAGGAGAATAAAAAAAGAAAGAGTAAAAAACCTCTTCATAAAACATATTATCTTATACTGGTTACAAATTTAACATATAACAGAACAAAAGGTTTAAGTGTTGTAAATAAAATAATATACGCTATTTTTGGTAACTAATAACTCGAAATAGCTCTCAGGGCCGGATGAAGAATAAAGGAGAGATACTTGCAGACATGCTGCAGGAATTTAAAGATTGTTACATTTTCCTTCATAACACCAAAGAATTTGCTGTTGTAGAAAAGATAATGGAAGAGGGCTTTATATTTGAGAGCCAGCTTGCTCATTCTACTGATCGTGTTAATCCTAATGATCCTGTTGAAGTCACATATTTTCTTTTTCAGAGAAAAGATTATGGAATTTATACCATTATACTGGCGATACCTAAAAAAGTATACGATATTTATTCCGATGTCTCGAATGAATATGATACCGGAATTGAAGAAGTTATGACTATTACGGATCCATATTACGGAGATAATGATGAGTTGATATTTACAGCTTCACCCAAGCATGTCCTTGGTTATTTTAATATCGAAACTGCTGAATTAATCAAAAACAGAAACTGGGATCCCTCTTTTAACAATAACGAATTGAGGCCACCGGCAAAAAGACCGCCAAAAACTGAAAAACATCATTAATATTAAATAATAATAGAAAACGGATATGAAAATACCTGCACGTAACTTAATTCTGGCAATCATCGGTTCACTTCTCTTGTGGTATGCCGATGCACAGGGGCAGTACAGTAATCACAGAACAATGATACAGAAGGCCAATACCCTGGAAAATGAATATCCTTCTTTATGTTCAGTACGTTCCCTCGTAAAAAGTGATGGTAATCTTGATATAATTGTTTTGACTATCGGAAGTGACAATAAGCCGGGTATTGCTGTTGTAGGTGGTATTGAGGGTAGTCATCTTCTGGGGAAAGAACTGGCTCTGGGTTTTGCCACCACACTGTTAAAGGAATCAGGATCTCCCAAAATTAAAAGCCTGCTGGAAAAGATCACTTTCTATGTCTTTCCCGATGTCAGTCCGGATGCGACTGAACAATACTTTTCAGAATTGAAATATGAAAGGAACACAAATAGCACGCCAACTGATGAAGACAGAGATTTTTTAACAGATGAAGATCCTTTTGAAGATCTCAACAATGATGGATTTATAACCCTTATCAGGGTAAGCGATCCGGCCGGTTCATTTATGGAATGCCCTGATGATAAAAGAGTCATGATGCTTGCAGATCTGTCTGAAGGTCAAACCGGGTCCTATATGGTATATTCTGAAGGCATCGACAATGATAAAGACGGAGCATTTAATGAAGATGGACCCGGTGGTGTAAACTTTAACCGTAATCTCACATACGATTATGAGGAATTTGGGGTCAACGCAGGATTGCATGCGGTATCAGAGCCGGAGACAAAAGCTGTTCTTGATTTCCTGTTCGATCATTATAATATTTACGCCACTTTTGCTTTCGGACCTCAGGACAATCTGGCACAGCAAGGTCCACCGGAACGTCAGGACGTGGAACGCGACCAGGCTTCAGTAGAAGATCAAGCTCCTTCCGGACAACCAGGATGGAGAAGGAGACAAAACAGAAAAATAACCAGCGTTCTTGAGCCAGATGACGTTATTATCAAACTTGTTGCGGAACGATATCGCGAGATAACAGGAGTGAAAGGATCTCCTGCCAAAGAACCTGCTCATGGTAATTTTATGGACTGGTCCTATTATCACTATGGGCGATATAGCTTCAGCACTCCGGCATGGTGGTTCACGATGGAAAAGAACAAAAACAGGGAGGCCGAATTTCTCAAATATGCATTAGAAAATAACATAGACAATGCTTTTGTGCCATGGACCGAAATCGATCATCCCGATTTTCCCGGCAAGAAAACAGAAGTCGGAGGGATCAAACCTTTTGTTATGATTAATCCTCCGGCTGATAAACTGGAAGAACTTATATCCAAAAATTATGAATTTATTGTTGATATAGCA
>CAZTXH010000186.1:0-5374 GCA_964617415.1 uncultured Rikenellaceae bacterium
TCACTGAGTTTGTCGACTGCTTTTTGGTATAGACTCTTATCATATTTAAGCTTATGAGCATAAAAGATCCTTTCACTATCAATATAAGGTAATTCTTCGGTTGATACACTACGGATGCCTATCTGGATAAAGGGGGCAAATTCACCTATACGTGCCATAGTACATGCATGGTTAAAGTAAGACCCTTTATATTCCTGTCTAAGATCAGAATGTGCATCCAGTTGAAGTACCGATAATTCGGGATAATAACCAGAAAATGCTTTTACAGCACCGATACTAACTGTATGGTTCCCACCTAGAGTGACAGGAAATTTATTGTCCTGAAGAAGGGTCCTGGTTTTCTGATAAACAGCATCAACAAGAGCCTCTGGTGATCTTTCTTCAAGAATGGGATTAACTGTATGCATACCCAGTTTATGGACCTCAGTGGCAGTTTCCACATCATAAAATTCCAGATTAACAGAGGCTTCCATTATAGCCTCAGGTCCTTTATCTGAACCCTTAATCCAGATGCTTGTTTTATCGTATGGTACAGGGACTATGATTATTCTTGAACTATCATAATCATAAATCACTTCATTACCACCAAAATTCATGACAGGAAATATTTAATCAGCTTTTGCTGTACCTGAAGGTTTCTTTTTAGCAGTAGTTTTTTTTGGAGGTGTTTTTTTTGTTTTGGTTTGTTTGGCACTAGAGGCTACCGTTTCTTCTTCCTGTTTTTCTTTTTTTTCAGGTTTGGCTTTTGTTGCCGGTTCAAATTCCTTAGTCGGTTCTTTTTCAGAATCCCCGGGTGTATCAGGTACCAGCAGATTCAGTGAATGAAGGATATTATACCATTGAATAATCTTTTTAATATCGCTGTTATATACTCTATCCCTGTCATATTCCGGCACAACAGTTTCGAAATAGGTTTTGAGCTTATCAGGTTCAGATTTAAAGTTAATAGCAGGACCTCCATTCTCTTTTTCATAGATAAGGTCAAAGACTTTCCCCAGTTGCATATCTTCATTCTCGGTGAATACAGATATTTCTTCCAGTGAGCTTACTTTTGCTGAGCCGAAGACACTACTTCTCTTCTTTTTCTCCAGGTGTTCAACTACTATAGCATTTTTACCCTGGGCAATGAATTTAAAAAGGCCTGGCTGACCTGATATTGACAGGATATCTTTTAAAACCATGGTATTAATTTTGAGTACTAATTTAACTTTTGTATTGGTATCTATTATTTAAATTGTCAATTTTATGATTATCAAACCATATTTCTTTCTTTCTTAATCTTATAATATGCATCATTTACCTTTTTAAATTTCTCGGCAGCTGTTTTTTTAAATTCATCACCGAGATGACTCACTTTATCGGGATGATATTTCATAGCCATTCGCCTGTAAGCTTTTTTAACTTCATCATCTGAAGCCGAAGTATCAATTTCAAGTATCTTATATAGAGAATCTGTTTCGGGCACAAACATATTCTTTATCGACATGAAATCTGAATCAGAAATCCCCAGGTAACCTGCGATTGCATCAATTACCTCTATTTCAGACTTATGGATAATACCATCTGCGAGTGAAACATTATAAAGAAGGTGAAGAAGCTGGAGACGTGATGAATAATCCATATTCCGGCTGATCTGGTTACAGACATCACGCACGGGTATCTCCTGTTTCAGGAGGTCTCTCAACATCATTGTTGCTTCAGCAGCCGACTCTCTTCCGAATTGTCTGATAAAAAACTGTTTAACATAGTTCAGTTCTGATTTCATTACTTTCCTGTCTGCTTTCATAACAGCTGCTATAAGTACAAGGAGGCTGACACCAAATGCAGCAGGTGTTGTCCTCATATCAGAAGAGGTATAGGGTGTTGTTTGTACAGTAGTACTATCGACAATCGATCCGACAAGGAATCCAACAAGTCCTCCGATAGGACCACCCACCACCCATCCAAGACCACCACCTATCCATTTTCCAAAACGTCCCATATAATTATTACATTAAGAATTTAAGTGTGTTAAAATATCTTCATTAATACGAAGGATCACTGGTATTATCATCTCATTTTCGGAATTATCTATTATATAATCTGACATCTTTATTCTCTCTTCATCGCTCATCTGGTTTTTAATTCTTTCCATCACCTGATCCCTGTTAAGTTTGTTGCGTTGGGTTACTCTTGAAATTCTTTCTTCCAATGGAGCCACAATAGTAGCAATTCTATCAACAAGTTTATAAGCACCGCTCTCAAAAAGTATTGCAGCTTCCATTATAACATAAGGAACAGCCTGTTTTTCTGCCCAGTGTTTAAAATTATCAAATACTACTGGATGAACGAGTGAGTTCACCTTTTCGAGGAGATTTTTATCATTAAAGATAAGAGAAGCTAATTCCATACGGTTTAATTGACCCCTGGGATAAATATCTTTACCGACTATCTTATTTATTTCCCTTTTAATGTTCATGTCACTTTCCATTACCTTCCTTGCTTCAGGATCAGCTGAAAAAACAGGTATACCAAGCACATTGAAAACTCTGCAAACAGATGTTTTTCCGCTTCCGATACCACCGGTAATCCCAAGTTTCATGCCTGGTTTCATAACCTGTTTCACTTTAGATATCAATAATTTATCAAATCCCAATCATCTTATTATCATTGAGTCTATATTCCTCTGGGCTTTTGTTCAGCATTATTTAAAAGAGAAAAATATTGTATCGGGTTTTATCGAAGTAATCCTGCATTCAGACTTAATCTGTGAATTCAGATTCTGGATCAGACCCGAAGTTAGGATGTAATAATCAGCCGAACTGCTATTTCGTGTTGGTCTATAGCTGACTTTTGAAAAGTCGATTGTAAGAGGTGAACTGTTACCAGTAACTTTCATCTGCAGAATGGAATAACCCGGACCGTTAAGGTATAGATATACTCTTGATGGCAGATCTTCTGCCTCGCCTCTGTCACCAGGCATATTTGTATACCTTACAGGGTACCTGATGTTTGTATCAAGGTCTTTTCCAAGGGAATTGAGATACCAGAATATAAATGACAGCAACAGGAAAAAGGCGAACACCATAAAATTCCTGTTATTAAAACTCAATTCTTTTTTTACAGGTTTTTCAGGACGTATTTCTTTCTTTTTTTCCATACCCTGTCATCGGGTTTATTCTCCTGCCGTTGGATCTTTTAGCAAAGCACTTTTGTCAACCTTAAGCTTAAAATCTCCCCCTACATCCATCATTATATAATTGTCTTTTACTTCGTGTACTCTTCCATAAATCCCTCCTGTTGTAACCACTTTATCTCCTTTTTTCAGGGAGTTTCTGTAGTTAGTCATTTCCTTTTGCTTTCTCATCTGGGGTCGTATCATGAAAAAATAAAATACAACAAAGACAAGTAATAATGGCAAGAATGTAATCAATGCATTACTTTGTCCTGATGAGGATGCAGGTTGTCCCATTAAATATAAAAACGCAAAACTGGTCATAGTATGTATTATTAATTAATAATTATCTCTTAATACCTCTTCTCATGTATCTTACAACCAGGATTCAGCAAAATAATTATATATTTTCTGCTGCATCCTGCAATTCCCAGAATAAGAACCAACAAATATAATTGAAAGTTTTGCATCATCAGCTTCAATATCAAGAAATTCTGTACTAGTTTTCAGGTATTTCCCCAATAAGTCCTCTGCCATGCTTTTTAAAAAGTCCTTCTTTTCTAATCTCCCGGACTATATTATCAAGAATTCCGTTGACAAATGTACTGCTTTTTGAGGTACAATAATATTTTGATATCTCAATGTATTCATTAAGAGTCACCTTGACAGGAATTTCAGGGAACTCAAGTATCTCCGTAATAGCCAACCTCATAACCAGGATATCCATGAGGGCAATACGTTCCAATTCCCAGTTAGTAGTATTATGTTCTATCAGTTCCGTACATTTCTTGTAGTTTATTACAACTTTTCTGAATAATCTCGTAACAAAATCTCTGTCATCTTCATTTTTAAACAAAGCCATCAGTGGAATATTTTCTCCGGCGCCAGATTTACTTCTCTTCAGAGTCTTTTCTATCATCGCCATGATATATTCCATATCATCATTCCAATATATACTCTGTTCTTCGAGGCATGCTGAGAGATCTTCCGACACAGCAAATAGTTCATTAAGGAGTTGTATTATGAATTTTTTATCAAACTGGTAATTTTTCCCTGGGGATTTTATATATTCCTTATAAACCGGCCATGCTGTCATCTTGCTATAAAGGAGCCTGACGATATGAGAATAGTTGATCCATGATAGTTTTGAGGATGAGATATATTTGTTAAATGCAGGCGTGTTTCTAAGCTGAGCTATTACAAGGTTATCGATGAAACGTCTGCTCGGATTAAGATCTTCAGGTGCCGGTACTCTCTTCTGTCGGGCTTGTTCAATCTTTTCACCGGCAATATCGGCAATTTCAAGAATAAGCAGCATAATATAATGGTAGAGATCGTAGGTCTTTTGAATACTGAACATCAATTCTTTTTCAGCTTTGACCAGATCATCATCTTCCCTGCGGTTAAATGCATAAAGAGCCATCAGGGCTTTTATGCGTAACAATCTTCTGCTTATCATCTTTAAAGAACCACGAATTCGGGTGTAAAAATACGTTTTTTCACTTCCTGTCAAAACAATAAATACAAAATTCATAATCATCAGTAATGCATTATTTTGATTTGAAGAAATAATTATTACATTTGACAATACAAATTAAATCCCTAACCCTAACTGATTTAGAAATGGAAGAAGAAACAGGAAAAAAAGATGAAGTAAACGAAAATGTAAGTGAGGGAAAAAACCATAAGGAGGAAATTTTCACCAGGGTTGTACGTGCTGGAAAAAGAACCTATTTCTTTGATGTAAAAGCGACCCGGAAAGAAGATTATTATCTTACAATTACCGAAAGCAAAAAGCGTATGGGAAAAGAGGGTAAATTCTTCTACGAGAAACATAAACTCTTTTTGTATAAGGAAGATTTCGAGAAGTTTACAGAAGGATTAAAGGATGCTGTTAACTACATTAATGATGGCAGAGATGAATCACAGGCTCCCATACCGATGGAAGAGAGCAAGAAAAGTGATGAAGAGCAAAAACCTGACACAAAAGAGTTTACGGATGTAGATTTTGATGATCTCGGGAAAAAATAAAAGATTTCCTGTAATCTTGTAATCTTTTCTGAATAAGTTCCGAATGTCTGATTATGTTCTTCTTATATTGGGTATACTCCTGATGCTCCTGGGCATAATTGGTTGTCTTGTACCCGTATTACCTGGACCACCAATAAGTTACCTGGGACTAATAATGCTACATGTAACAAAGTTTGGACAATTTAGTAC
>CAZTXH010000187.1:0-5372 GCA_964617415.1 uncultured Rikenellaceae bacterium
GATATATCCTCTGTCAACTTTTATCAGGACACACCTGATGGTGTCCTGGAAAAGAAACCGAGCATGGCTATACAGCCTGTTACCAGGAAAGGACTGGTTATTTCATTTATTGGCTCATTCGGACAAACCAGTATTATTAATAAGAACATAGAATCATTAACGCTTGAAAAGGACGATCACGAGTGGAATATTTCACCAAATTATGGTTATCTGGGGTCAATAGGTATCAGTTACTATTATAATGATAATATTTCATTCAGGTCAGGTCTGGAATTCATCAGACTATCGACCCAATACAATCTGGATGGTATATTCACAGACAGTGCGAACCTATATGTTGATCCAAATTACGAACTGTATAATAAGACTATTGAGGCAACTTTTGATTCTCTTGTAACAATGAATCTTCTTACAATACCTGTCCTTATTGGTTATACCAGTGGAAAACCGGGTAAATTCGGGTTTTATGCTGAAGCTGGTCCGAAAGTATCAGTTGCCCTAAAAACAACATACTCAAATTCAGGTATTTATAACTACATGGGGTATTTTGAAGCTGATCCGTACGAACCACGTTACCGTACAGCACCTGAATGGGGTTTTTACACACGAGAGGATATTGATGAGACTGATAAAGTAAAAATTAATTTACTCAGTTTTTCCTTATATGCCTCTGCCGGAATTAACATACCCTTGGGTTATTATACTTCAATTATGTTTGGTCCGGAAGTTAATATCGGGATATCTGATCTTACGGACAGTAAGGAACCCTATACTGATATCTTTGGCAGAACATTTGATCATCAATCGACAAGAATAAGATATTTGGGTGTCAAATTAAGTCTTGCCTATAAATTGTAGGATCTTATAAATTGTCTGATATTATTATAGTCTGCACCTTTTTCTTCAAGCATTTATATAAATGCACTTCCAATAACTGCTCCTTCAGCTATATTGCATGCTTCCTTAAATGAGGTACTTCGCAAAAACCTGTGAAATTGACCACCTGACGCCAGGCTAAATGTGGTCTGATTGATCTACCTGAATGAATATATGAATAATAACAGTTTTATAATCTTATACCCAGTATAAGGATATCGTCAATCTGTTCCTGATCACCTTTCCATTCCATGAATCTCTTTTCCAATACTTCTTTCTGTTCATCCATACATAATTCATTTATACTTACTAACTGCTTCTTAAATCTTTCTGACTTGTAAGTTTTCCGGTTTGCTCCTCCAATCTGATCAACATATCCATCTGAAAATAAATATAACATATCTCCCTTATTAAATAGTATTTCACTATTGGTGAATGGAAGATCGTCATTCTCATATATACCAATGGGCATTGAGTTTCCTTTATACTCTTCCAATTTATTCTTACATATCATATATAAGGGTCGGAATGCTCCTGAATATTGAAGTTTCTGTTTACTTGTGTCAATTACACATAGAGCCATCTCCATTCCATCTCTGGGTTTATCTCTATCTCCTGTCTGATGAAGTGACCTGATGACCTGTCCACTTAATTGGTTCAGTATTTCATTCGCCCTGATTATGACTGTTTTATTAACAATCTCGTTTAAGATTGTAATACCAAGGATACTCATGAAAGCACCATGGACTCCATGTCCTGTACAGTCAGCTACTGCAATAACCACTTTATTATCTTTCCTTGCCAGCCAGTAAAAGTCTCCTGACACTATATCTTTTGGTTTGAATAAAATAAAATATGATGGTAATAATTTTTTAAATTCTTCCTCAGAGGGCAATAAGGCAATCTGGATTTTTCTTGCATACTGTATGTTTGATGTAATCTCAACATTCTGAGATTCTATTTGTTGTGTGCGTTCACGAACCTTTTGCTCCAATGTCTGGTTTGCGTCCCTCAGATCTTCTATAAGCTTCTTATTTTGTCCCCTTAACTGGTAGGTTTCCAGCCCTTTGTCTATATTAATTTTTAACTCTTCCCTATTCCATGGTTTTGTAATGTAGCGGTATACCCAGCCCGTATTAATTGCCTGGATGATAGCTTTAATATCACTGAAACCTGTTAGTATCATCCTGATGCAATCAGGATAATCAGGTATCACTTTTTCAAGGAACTGAATACCTGTCATCTCAGGCATACGCTGGTCAGTGATGATTAATTGAATTTGGTGTTTTCTCATTATTTCAAGTCCTTCCTGACCTGATTTTGCGAGATGAACCTCATAATCGCGTCTGAATGTGGAGTTAAAAACAACAAGATTGTCTTCTTCATCATCTACATAAAGAATCGGTGGGAGTGTTTTTAATGTATTCATCAGAGACTAAATTAAGATTTTCAATTGATTCAGTTTTATATTATTTATCCGGATGAACAATTGGCAGCGTAATGATAAACTCGGTTCCCTGACCCGGATTGCTTAAAACTTCTATTTTGCCTTTATGTTTTTCAATAATGCTCCGGCTTATTGAAAGACCCAATCCGGTTCCTTTCCCAACTTCTTTTGTCGTAAAAAAAGGATCAAAAATCTTTTCAATATGGTTTTCAGGTATCCCTTTTCCATTGTCTTTTATACTTATACATACGTTTTCTCCAAAAATACGTGTATTTATTGTAATCTTGCCTTTGTCTTCAATGGAATCAACTGCATTTGAAAGAATATTCATAAATACCTGGTTCATCTGCCCTGGATAGCATTCGATAAGCGGTATATCGCCGTATTCTTTTATCATTTCAATTCTATTCATATACTTATTATGATGGAGAATCAGTGTTGAGTCAATACCCTCATGGATATCGGTCATCTTGTAAGTATCTTCGTCAAGGTGCGAAAATGTACGTAGTCCTCTAACAATTTCCGAGGTCCTCTTAGTTCCGTTTCTTATACTATTAATGAGCTTACTAATCTCCTTAAGCGCTTCCTTATAATCAACTTTCTGTTTCAGATCCTCTATTTCCTTCAGCTCTTCTTTAACATTATCAACATTGATCTTGTGGTAACTCTCCAGAACCTGCCTTATTTCTTCAAGGTTTGTGGACAATGAATCGACTCCAGCGCTGATGTAATTTACCGGATTATTTATTTCATGCGCAATACCTGCTACAAGCTGACCGATAGAAGCCATTTTTTCAGATTGTACAAGCTGGGTCTGGGCCAGCTCAAGATTTTCCAGAGTTCGTTGAAGCTCTTCCTTCTGATTTTCCAGTATATCATTTACATTCTTAAGTTCTTCCTGCTGTTTTTTCAGTTCTTCATTTTTTTCCTCTATTTCGCTGGTGCGTTCTTTAACTTTTTGTTCAAGTACTTCAGCAACCCTCACCCGCATCTGTATTATTTCTTCCTGAGCTTTTTCTTTTTCTATTTTATCGAATCTATAGTTATCTACTAATGCCAGAGAAAGAAAAATACCGTTTAGCATAGCTCCCAGCTCCATCCCATGGGCTACAGTAAATATATTCTCCCGGATTATACCTACAGCTGAAAAACTAATAGCTATAGCTCCGATAAAAAACAATGAGTTGGCTATAATGAAAAGACGGGCTGATTTATTACCTTTAATTAAACAGATAATCCCTGAGATTAAACATAAAATAATGTACAATTGTGCAGTATATGCAGCAATCTGACCACTTATTTTATACTTAATGAAATATAAAGGGAATATTATTATACCTGAAGAGACGAGAAAGATTGTCAAAATCTTATTTAGCCGTAGAGAGTATTTCTTTACCTTCAGAAATGACCGGGTGAAGCATATCATACAGAATTCAGCCAGAATTACTGAAGATGGGAGTGATTTATTGCTCCACCACATCAAATCATGAAGTACATACTGAAAAATGTGCCCGCTCAAAAAGGCTAAAAAAACTGTTGAACTTATTATCAGAAGAATGTAGTAAATATATGAAACATCTCTTAATGATATGTAACTAAATAAATTAAAGACAATTAAAAGTAACATTATACCAAAGAATATTCCATAATACTGTTCAGTCAGGATTATCTTTCTGAAGCAGTTTTTTTCACGACATATATTCATTGGGAATTGCATTGTTCCAGAAGTCCTGAATCTGATATAATAGGTTTTAGTGATTGTATCATTAAGATCAAGTGGAATAATGAATGACCGGTAATCCAGATCTCTCTGCCAAAATGGATACATATCACCATATTGCTTTTTCTCCCAGTGATTTTCCCTATCTGTATAGTAAAAATCAATTGAATCCATGTGTTGTTGTTCTATTTCTAATAACCAGTCATTTACTTCAGGCTGTGTATTTTTTATTTGAATCTTTGTCCAGAATGTTGAATTTGTATATCCAAAGTTTAATTTCTCCCTGGCTATAAGTGTTAATCTTTCAGAAAATTTCGGATTAAGTATATCTTCGAAAGACAAACTGTTATCTCTATCTTCAAAGTAATAAACCGATTTATTAATAGAAAAACTACCATCCTCAGGTGACAATAAAATAATTTCTGAACCATCATCGTGTTGTGCAAAAAGAGCAAGGGTGATGATATGCAGGAAACAAATTGTGAGATGAAATTTCTTTTTCATTAAATACCAACCATCAGAAGCGTATTTATTTCATTATCAAAAATAAATCTAAATCATACTAAAAGCAAAAAAATGTTAATCCAGAGTCATGCACAAGCAGTTCTCACATCCAGAAAAAATTGACTTCAGTATAAAAAGGTTGTAAATTTGTGATAATGAATATAAAAGTATTATTTAAGAACCTTCTAATCTCATTAAAACCTGACACCTATGGATTATATTCCTTTTATAGACATTCACTGTCATCCGGAACTTAAATCGTTCCTGACAGGAAATACCCAGCTAACAAGGATTACTTGCTGGAAGTACATTGATCTATGGAAATTACTTCAAATAGTCGATAAGATTCTTCTTGGTGATATCCTCGAATCGCAGAGCAACCTTACGCAAATAAACCAACCAAGTGGCAATATAGCTATTATCGGTCTGTACGCAACTGAAAGAGTAATGATTAAAGGTGATTTAATCAATATCCTGGGAGTGTCTGTGAATATCCGTACTGTTGCAAGAGTCATGAAACTTTTAAGTTATGTATTTCCCGGCAAGGATACAATAGACTATGATTTAGCAAAACGGCTTTCCAAATGCCGAACCAGGTATTACAAAATATTCAAAGAGGTGCGGGATCATTTTTTAGAATCAAAAGATATCCCTCCCGGATATAATTTGCTTAAGAATATCAATGAATATGATGCCAACAAGTTGAACCTTATTTTTGCCATAGAAGGAGGCCATAATTTGTTTAACAATAGATGTGGTTGTAATGTTCTAAAAAAACTTGAAGAATTAAAAAGTCCTGATCATCAATATAGATATATTTATATG
>CAZTXH010000188.1:0-5299 GCA_964617415.1 uncultured Rikenellaceae bacterium
GGTTATTATTGTATGTATACTACCTTCAGGATGGCTGATAGCGCTTACTATTTTTTCGACAAATTCAGCTGCCTGTCCCTCCTTATCTCCTCCTGCACTGGCAGTACTATATCTGAATAGTTCTTCAAACTGATCAACAACAAGGAGAATCTTTTCGTTACCTGAGATAAGATATTTATTTAATGTGGATGTAATTCCGTCGGAATTTAAATGAATATCCAGAAGAATAGTTTCCACTTCTGTTTTTTCCAGGTCAGTACCTTTAAGTTCTTCCTTTATTGAGTTTCCGAGATTTCCCAGCGGATCACTCCCGGGTCGGAACATGATTATTTTCCATTTTGAGGATTGATCTTTTCCCAGGTTCCTGATCTTTGGTAATACACCGCAATAGATTAGAGATGATTTACCACTACCAGAAGCACCGATAACAGTTACAAAACGATTCTTAAGAAGTTTATTCAGTACCTCTTCACTCTCCTTTTCACGTCCAAAAAATAGTTCGCTTTCATCAGGAGCGAATGGCCTCAGCCCGGGAAAGGGATTGATTGTACGGGTATCTTGTTTTAATCCCATAATAAGAAATTAGAATATTTGTTTTCTATATCTTAATGCCAATCACCAGGATATCATCCACCTGGTCGTTGGAGCCTTTCCATTTCAACAGTCTTTTATCGAGTATTTTCTTCTGCTCTTTCATCGGTAAAGTATGAATCTCGAGAAGTAGTCTCTCAAACCTTTTATACATAAATTTCTTCCCCTCCAATCCTCCGAACTGGTCAGGATATCCATCTGAAAAGAGATAAAGACAATCACCACTCTTAAGGTCAATGATATTGTTTACAAAATTTTTCTTGTCGGTCCCTTCATAGGCTCCTATAGGGAAACGATCACCTTTATATCTTGTAACCTCGTTATCCCGTATCATGACGAGGGGATTATTTGCCCCTGCAAATTCAGTTTTCATGGCTTTCAGATCAAGGACACATAAGGCCATATCCATTCCGTCCTTTATTGAGTCCTCACCGGTATTTTCATTAAGTGTTTTAATCACTCCCTTATTCAGTTCATCGAGTATTTTACTGGCCGACCTGGCTTTTTTGACAGTCACAACATGATTCAGCTGGTTGAAACCCACGATCGACATAAATGCTCCCGGTACTCCATGTCCGGTACAGTCAATAGCAGCTATCATGAAAAGTCCGTCAACTTCATGAATCCAATAAAAATCACCGCTTACTATATCTTTTGGTAAATAATAAATGAAGAAATTGTCCAGGTGCTTACCTATTATATTGAATGTAGGCAGTATTGCATTCTGTATACGGCGTGCATAGTATATACTATCGGTAATGTGTTTTTTCTGCTCTTCTATTTCCTCTTTCTGTTTTTCAATTTTAATAGTTCTCTCTTTTACCTTTTCCTCCAGTTCATAGGTATAGCTTTCCAATTGTGCTATCATCATATTGAATTTTTCGGAAAGCCTTGTTATTTCGTTATTGCCGACAACCTCGGCCCGCTCCCTGAGGTTCCCGTCTGTTATCCGGTCAACATTTTCTACCAGGTTCTTTATCGGCTGGGTAATCACCCTTGCTCTTCTGTAAATCAGTATAGTAAGAGCAATAAGTGTTACTACAAATACCAGGAGAAACTTTATGATCTCTTTTCTCAATAATGCTTTCTGGGCAGTAAGGTCGGAGATGATCCTTATCACGGAGCCCGCACTATAAAGGCTTGAAGGAATATCCTTTATGCCGGCTCTTTCCATATAAATATACCGGTAATTATACCATGATCTGCCTTCTTTTTCCGTAATACTTATAGTGTCTTTATCAGTAAATGCTCTTAACAGGTTCTCTTTCTGACTTATGATCTCGTATGCATTTTTATTCATGCTGAACGGTTCATCAGCGATAAGGAACAATTCAACATCAATTATTCCCTCAGTTTCGCTTTTCATTTCAGTTTTTGCCTCCTCAATAGCCTGGATAACTTCATCAACCTGTTTTGAATATGCTCCCAATTCAATAATATACTTTTTGTCTTTTGTTGCCTGGTAACAATACTTTTTAGGTCTTTTTGTCCTGTCTTCTATTGCGAACAAGTCAGTAACAAATTCTCCCGACTCACGTATTCCTTCAAGATATTTCCTGAAATTCTCGCCCAGACCATAAAGATTAAATCCAAGTTCGTCTGTAAAGGTTGTATTAATAACAATTCCGTCTTCGTCAATAATGTAAATATCCTCATTAACCGGGTCCATTCCTATCTCGTTGGCAATCTTTCTCAGATCAACATCCTCCAGGTTATCAGTATTAGTAAAGTACTCATTTACAAGAATGTTACTTAATTCCCTGAATCTGTCATTGAATTCATCGTCAATTAGGTTTATTGCAATATCCTGAAACCTGAGGATCTTGGTTACTTCATTAACCAGTAGTGTGTTTTTCTCCTCATTGCTTCTTGCAAGCTGAGAGCTGGTTCGTTGAATATTAAACGCAGCAAAAATGAACAAAGCCAATAACGTAGGAATAGCAATGTTAATTATCAATTGTCTGAATATGGTTGTCCTGCGTATTGTCATTTTTGTCTGCTAACTTTCGTGAGATTCAATGTATTTCATTATTTCAACAGCTTTTTCAGGATACCTGAAATTATATTCTTCCACAATTCCCAGAGGAAGTAAGTACCAGTGATCATAATCACCTTTGGGAGATTTAATCTTTTCTGTTTTCTGTGTGGCGTAAATTATCTGAGCCTTGGCACCTGTTTGGCCTGACAGTACCGGCCACAAAATAGCATCTTCTTCGATAGTCAGATCTTCAGGGCCTGCTTTATCAACATATTTCATGTAGCTGGCAGCCAGAAGCAAATCATCTTCATTTAATCCTGTAAAGCAATCTGAAAGGTACTGTGTTTTTTCATAGAGCAGCTCTCCCGAAGGTGTTTCACTGCTTATTATTTTATCGAGTTTTTCCTTTATGTCAGCTGACAACCTTCCTGTTGTAGACTTATACAATTCTTTGTTTAACCTGAATAGAAGCCTTGCAGATTCTTCCCTCAATATAGCTTCAGGACTGAATAATAGTGCCTTTAAAGACTCGCCTAGATTCTCATTATCAATATTCTGTATGGTTCTTATTGTACTTGCTCTTAACCAGATACCAAGAAGGTTATAATCTCGATTAATGATATTTTCCAGAAGTGAGTCATAGTCAGATATTTCACCAGGGAAAAACTGGAAAAGAGCTTTTACCTTGTCCTCATCAGGAATAATGTCAACAAGAGGAATAAGTTTTGGTTTTATTGACTCATCTATTACAATGTCAATCATTTCGAGTGCAAAATTGACACTTTCAATAGTTTCGCTTTCAAGGTTCTCCCTGATCTTATTAACTGATCCCGGATCATATGCTATAGCCAGGAGATTAAACAGGAATCTGTTCCAGCGTGCTATCTCCTTATTCATTGGTTCAAGCAGAAAATCGTTGTTTTCTCTTTGCAGGCATATCAGGGAAGCAATGTTCCATACCATTATCCCGATAACGTCAGATATCATCTGATGAAGCCTGTCCTTATCTTCCTCTCTTACTTTATAGTGTCTACTTACAAGTGATTCCAGGGCTGTTTCCCTTAATTGTCTTGAATTTGACCACAACCGTGTAAAGAGGAATTCATCATTTTCACCACTCTCATTCTCTCCCAGTAAACGTAGAGTCGTATTACTTACATTAAGATTTCCCGAGGAGATCATATGTGCTTTGGTTACTTCTTCCCCGGCATCTTTCCCAAAGCTTCGGAGTACATTTGCAGCCGAAATTTCCAGTCCCCTTATATCAAGACATTCGCATACCTCAGCCAACATATCAGTAAGTCTGAACTTACCGATCATATTGATCGCGATCTCTTTCGATTGAATATTATTTTCTCTCAACAGCCTTAATATCTGTGTTGTCTGTGGCTGTTTCGAGTCAGCAAGTATTTTCCTGGCATTAGCTAGTCTGTCAGTAGTTTGAGTACCTGATGAATACATCTGCTCCAAATCTTCTGCAATCTTAAGAGCCCGATGCTTTGTTCCCTCATCCGTTTCCTTTTTTTCAGCAATCTTTTTTAATGCCGGAAGTAGACATATATCTTTTCTTTTATCTGAATGATCAATTATTTTTTCAACAAACCATCTGTTTTTATACTTCTCAAGGCTCGAAAAATCACCAGAAATAAGGCTTAAATAAGATACATTAAATTCCTGATCTGCGGAGAATCTGCTTTTGAATATTGTCTTTTCCTCATGAATGCCCCCTTCCAGACTCTCCCGGCGTCCTGATTCAAGTGCTTTCCTGATTGATTTCCTGTATTCTGAATACAACTTTACGGCATAATAGATCCAGATGATAATAAGAACAAACAGTACCCAGGAAAAATGTATAAGTTTTACAAAACTGAGGATTCCGAGACCTGCCAGTACCAGACCCGATGTAAGTGC
The DNA here is from genome assembly GCA_964617415.1 of uncultured Rikenellaceae bacterium. GTDB lineage: Bacteria > Bacteroidota > Bacteroidia > Bacteroidales > VadinHA17 > LD21. The sequence continues at coordinate 4,481 of CAZTXH010000188.1, forward strand.
TGCAATTTCATTTACTGTCCCGTCCATTGCTGACTGGACCTCATACCGTATCTTTTCATCTATTGTTTGATAAATTACCTTGAATGACGGAGATTCAATTGAATCTTTAAGGGATTTTGAAAAGAGCCGGCTAAGTGCAAGCAACATGAAAAAGAGCATGAAGCCACCTGTTGCAGGGGTAAAGCCCATCAACATCCCCACAATAACTGCAATTAAAGTAAAGGCAGCCACCAATATCGGAGAAATTGCAAGACAGGTTCGTAAGCCATAATTTCTTATCAGGTATGAAAACACCAGGAGTTTTATCAGAAGTGTAAATATCATCATGCTGCCTATAAAGAGACCCAGAAAACGTGCCATATCCTCTTCTGACGGGTATTGTTCCCTGGTTACTGCCATAAATGAATACTGGACGAAAAAGGCTGTCATAACCGAGAGTGCTATAAAAATAGCCATTATCCTTATATATGAGTCAGATTTAATAAGGGCTGTTACTGATCTTTTCTTGCCTGACTCTGCTGATTTTTCTTCCTTATCGGATGTAAGATTAAAACGCCTTCCTATAAGAATCTGGATAATGCTTCCTGTTAATACTGCAAAAGCGCTGATAAGTAAAATATTGTGTGAACTGAAATTAAATGAAAGTAAAATGGGAATGGCGTAACAGCTAAGTATTATTCCCATTATCATACCTGAATCTATCAAACCGAAGAGTCTCTTCCCCTGTCGGAGTGTGAATAATCGTCCTGTAGTACCCCAGAAACCCAGCATAGCCAGTATATTAAGCGGCCCCAGCATTATAAATACAGTGAAGACCAC
>CAZTXH010000189.1:0-306 GCA_964617415.1 uncultured Rikenellaceae bacterium
ATTCGGCCCTGTGACGAACATATAGCTGGTATGATTTACCATAAATGTGAAATCCATCAGGGCAGGGGAGTAGACTGCTCCGCCGGCACATGGTCCCATTATTACGGCAATCTGGGGAATTATACCTGAAGAATTAACACAATTATGGAAAATAGAAGCATAGCCGGCCAGACTTGCAACACCTTCCTGTATTCTGGCGCCTCCCGAGTCCATCATCCCTATTATCGGTGAGCCCATTTTCAGGGCCATCTCCTGTATCTTGGCAATTTTCCGGGCATGTATGAATCCCAGTGATCCGCCCATTAT
>CAZTXH010000189.1:316-5272 GCA_964617415.1 uncultured Rikenellaceae bacterium
ATCCTGGGCATAAGCGAAGATAAGACGTCCGTTTACTTTTCCATGGCCTGCGATTACACCATCACCATAAGTGCGTTCTACTTTTCCGAATTCAACAGGCTGGTTGGCAGGTGTGACAAAAGCATCTATCTCTTCAAATGTCCCTGAATCGAATAAAAGACTTATCCGTTCAAGAGCAGTTAGTTTACCTTTCGAGTGTTGTTTCTCCGCCTGCTTACGGCTGTATTGCTTTTTTAAAGCCTCCTGGCGTTCAAGGAAGGCTTTGTAGTTTTTACCAGATAGGTCCATACCCTATATTTTTGACGGTGTCAAAAGTAAACAATATCGGACTATTTGCAAAGAACTTTAGACCAGTTAAACTAAAGTTAATATAAAATATTATATGTCAGATTAATAGAAATATGTAATTTTCTACTGAGTTTTTTCTTTACCTTACAAGCATTCGTGAACTATGGTGACAGGAATTGTTTCCATCCGGGATTCCCGATCCATAATATTTTGCACTGGCAGAACTTCCGTAGCCACCCGAAGTGGTGACTACCTCCTAAGCCTGAAGTATTGATGATAAAAAAACAGATCAAACAAAGTAAAGCTAGATGCTTATTTGTAAATTTCATTTTTATTAGTAAGAGGATTTGAAAAATTTAATTACTATTAGAAGCAGACTATATAGGTTAACAACACATATTTCAATGATTTTCCTGGAAACATATATTACATCAGGTTCTATTCAGTAAACCTATCCGAAAAATCAGTTTTGGCAGAGTCCCATACTTTAATGTTATCGACGATATATTTATCATACCCATTACCATCAGGACCTGTGCCCAAATAGAAATTATCGTAATCCGTTGTGGCCTCGGCGTTCCATATAGTTGTGCTTGAACCTATTTGAACACCATCCCTATACACTCTGACTGTTTGATCGCTTCCTTCTATACCGAGTACATTCCACACCACGGCAAGGTGAAAGGGTGTTCCGATTGTTGCAACGAATTGTTCGCTTTCATCTGGTGTTGAGACAACTGTACCATCAAAATTGACACCACCTTTAATGCCCAGGCCAGTGGTTCCATCTCCCCAGCGTATATAAACATGAGCATTTGTACAATTTATACTGTAACCCACTATCATAAAAGCTCCGTATGAATAAGGTACAGGATTAGTGACTTTTGGATTTACCCATAGTTCAAGAGTCCCTTCGTTTCTTAAGTTTTGTAAGACAGATTTGGGAAATTTGACATAGCTGTCAGTAGATGTCCTTACATAACCGTTTCCATGCTGAGCTGTTTCATAGTTCCAACTAGTACCTACAAGTGTTCCATCTTCTCCAATTTCACTTGATGTAACCTCATCATCAGATCCCAGCTTATTCCAGAGAATTAGTTGTTGCAGTGTAGTAAAGCTTACTTCATTGCCATAGCCTGTACCCCAGTTGGTAGCATAGGCACGAACATAATATGTTGTATTAGGTGTTAATCCTGTTAAATCACTGATAAATGTTCCTGTACCAGTGCCATCTGACGTTTTTGAATCAGATATGGTAGGATTTGGATCTGTACTCCAGCAAACACCTCTTTCAAGTATATTTCCACCTCCATCGTCAGTTATATTTCCACCACTTGTAGCGGTTGTAGCTGTAATATTTGTAACTTCATCTGTTGTAAGTGTGGCAAATGCAGGGCCACTCCATTCAGGCAGATTTGTTGTTTGAAGTTGCAGGAACTGGCCTGGTTCTCCATGAGATACGGCAACCCATTCAGTGCCATTATAATAAATTATATCGCCGGTTACAGGATCAGTATTCATAAGCTTATGTACAGTTTTTGAATGCAGTGCATAAGGCACACTGAGTAACTCGCTTGTACCTGTTTCTTCATAATCATAGGTGCTGCCAGGGCCATCTATATCAACTTCAACTTTTACAAAGTATGGGCCGTCGCTCCAGTCAATATCCTCAAAAACTCCTGTTTCAACAGCATCTCCCTCGCCGATATTGAATGTAACAAGACCGAAATCATTTGTTGTGCGATCGAAAGTTTCAACATAAACAGCAGAGCCGTCATCAGTATATTGAAGAATGCTTATTTTGAAATAAACATTCTGGTCATCAAGGATTTCATCTGCTGCATCTCGTACAATAGTCTGGTATTTAAAGCTTTGTGGAGCCTGTGCGAATAAAATGGCTCCAATGCATGAAATGGTTAATGAGAGTAAAATCTTTTTCATCACTTATTTTTTATTATTTTAAAAATGGTTATTTCTGTATTGTTTTTATAAATCTTAAGGAAATATGTAGAAGGAGCGAGGTTACCCATTGGTATATCTGACTGTACTCCATTTAATTTATTCTTTTGAATAATTTGTCCTTTTATGTCAAAGAGGATATAATCAAGATAGTCAAGCTCTGAATCATATACTGATACTTTCAGATTATCAGTTGCAGGATTAGGATATACTTTAATACTTAAACCAGATAATTCCGGATCTTTAATAATGGTCAGGATAAGATCTCCCTGGTTGAATCCCTGTGTAAGGATGCTGTTTGTACCTGTTACCGTTTCGGTCACCGGTTCCCCGATTGTCCAGGTAACTTTTGCACTGGCAGAACTTCCGTAGCCACCCGATGTGGTGATTACCTCCTGTGCCTTAAGTACTGATGATAAAAAACAGATCAGACACAGTAAAGCAAGATGCTTCGTTGTGAACTTCATTTTTTTAATAGTAAAAAACATTCGATAAACAGAATAATTAAGAAAATAAGCAATTTATCCGGTTTTCTGGAAGTAAAATGCTTATTTACAGAAAATTAATATAATAGAAATCAATAAAGATCTCAGTTTTCTATATCAAAATTAACAAAATATAGCATAATGAAAAATGATAAAGATTTTTTTCGACTGCATTATACTGTATTAACTATCTTCATACTAATCTCTCAATGATCCCCTGCATCTCCCCATACTGTTCCTCCATACTCTCCACCAGTCTTATTTGTGCCCTGGTACGTTGAAGATTATGGTGTTTGTGATGTATCTTATAATATGTATCCCCATCTATATAGTCGGTCAGAAAACGTAAAGCCTGCTCATAGGTCATTATAATAGGTGCAAGTGCCAGATACTCTTTCTCAATACTATTCAGTATATCTTTTATTTCGGACAGATATCCCCTGGCATAACCCTCGAAAAGTCTAATATCCATCCTGACCTTTGTAAGATCCTTTTCATCTTCTGCTGCTCTGTTTGCACCTGTTCTTATTGCATCACCAAAGTCTGAATGGAAATATCCGGGCATTACAGTATCGAGATCAATAATACACAATGACTTGTCATTCTCATCGAAAAGTATATTATTGAATTTTGTATCGTTATGAGTTATTCTAACCGGTACTTTACCTTCACGGCCAAGCCTGTGGATGATTTTCATGTCATCCGATCTTTTAAGGATAAAGTCTGTTTCATCAGTAGTTTTCCTGACTCTTCCTGCCCGGTCTTTTCGTAAGGTCTCTGTAAACGTCTCGAGTCTTTTTTCAATATTATGGAAGTCTGGTATTGTTTCAAACAAGGGTTTGCCAGGCAGGTCTGCCAGCAGAGCCTGGAACCTGCCTATGGCTTTACCTCCCTCCTTAGCCTTGTCGGGAGAATCCACAATATCATACGTCCTGTGGTTTGGAATAAAGACAAACATTCTCCAGAAGTGGCCGTAATTATCATTAATCCAGCCATTACCATCTTTAGCAGGGATAAGCCGGAGGCATTGTCTTTTAACATCTGACCCGGGAATTGCAGATATTTTCTTAAGTAAATGAACAGTGACTCTTTCGATGTTTGCCTGTAGTTCAGGTATGTTTTTAAATACCTTATTATTCAGTTTCTGAAGTATATAATCATCCTTGTCCTGTTCTGAAGTTTTTATATGAAACGTTTCATGAATATGACCGCTGCCGAATGGTTCGCCGGACAGGAAAGTACCATCGGCGATGAAACATTCGAACAGACTTTTAAGATCATTATCCATTTTTAAGTCCCACTTTATGACCGTAGAATGCAAAGTACATTATGACAAGGTAACATGGTATGCATACCCAGTATGCCGATTGGGTGGAGAACACATCAGCCAGTTTTCCATAGAGTAATGGCAGTAATGCTCCACCGGCAATAGCCATGATAAGCATAGCGGATGCAGTTTTGGTAAATTTACCCAGCTTATTCAGGGCAAGAGGCCATACAGCCGGCCATACTAATGCATTTGCAAAACCCATCAGGGCAACGAACAATACTGTAAGGGGAAGTATCAGTTGTAATGGTTTGAATGTCACCATGTCTATAAACGGCATGGTGAATACAATATCTGAAGGAATAAAAATAGCTCCAAATGAGAAGATAACACCCAGAATTGTACATATTTTAAGAGCATTTGCCTGTTTAAGATATTTTGGAATAAATATTATACCCATAAGATATCCCAGAATCATTCCGACCATTGTAAGGGATGTATAGTATTTTGCTGAATCCATAGGAATATCGAGCGATTGACCGTATCTGATAATAGTATCTCCGGCAATAACTTCTACTCCCACATAGAAAAAGAGTGCTACTACGCCGATTAAAAGATGTGGAAACTGCCAGATTGATATTCTTTTTGTATCAGCTTCGCCTATAGTCTCTTCCTCTGCATCAGTATCAACATCCGGAAGATGAACAAATTTCAATAAAAGCCCGAGAAGAACAAGAATAATTGCCATAACAATATATGGCATAATAACTCTTTGTGCAAGTTCATTCAGAAGGAGAGTACGTGAAGCTGTATCAACAGCCTGTGCAAGTTGTTCTTCCAGTATGTGGGAATCCTTCAGGATAATGGTTGCAAGTATTATCGGTGCAATAACACCTGCAAACTTATTTGCTATTCCCATGATACTTATTCTTTTTGCTGCACTTTCACGAGGGCCAA
>CAZTXH010000190.1:0-5268 GCA_964617415.1 uncultured Rikenellaceae bacterium
CAAAACGGCCGTCGAATAACCGTAATATCCGGTTTGTCGCCTTTGCCAGCATCTCATCATGTGTCACCATCACTATGGTTGTTCCGTTTTTATTCAGGTTGGCAAGTATCTCCATAACCTCGTGACCAATAACACTGTCCAGGTTGCCGGTAGGCTCATCGGCAAGTATTATTTTCGGGTTACCTGTCACTGCCCTAGCGATAGCCGTACGTTGGCATTGTCCTCCCGACAATTGCGAAGGATAATGATGCATTCTGTTCAAAAGACCAACACTTTCGAGAGCTTCGGTTACCTTCTTTTTCCTTTCCGAAGCAGGCATCTTTCTGTATATAAGTGTTAATTCCACATTATCGTAGACATTCAGCTCTTTTATCAGGTGGAAACTTTGAAATATAAAGCCGACCATCTGATTACGGATCTTTGCCGTTTTTTTATCTTCGTAGGTAAGGATTTCCTGATCCTCGAGCCGAACCTTTCCTGTATCAGGTTCATCAAGAAGTCCTATCATATTCAGAAGAGTTGTCTTACCACAGCCCGAAGGGCCCATTACGGAGACAAACTCACCTTCCCTGACATCTAAGTTTATATTATCAAGAGCAAGTGTTTCAATCTCCCTTGTTCTATAAGTTTTACTAATGTTCTCCAGCTTGATCATAATATTTATATGGTTTCCAAAAGTTAATTTTTATAATACTGTCACATATTCCTATTCTCCTGACGCCCCATGCCCCACGCCTTTCATCACTCCTTCACTTTTATCTCCTCCCTGGTATATTTTTCCTCAATATCGGTAATGATCACTTCATCACCCTCATTGAGTCCTTCAATAACTTCGACATAATCGAAATTTGCATCACCAAAAAGAATTTTGGTTCTGTAAGCTTTCCTTCCATTTATTACATACATTTCTTTGTATCCGCGATCTTTATAGTAAGGGCCGTTTTGCAACCTGAGAATATTCTCCTTGTATGAAATTACCACCCTGATCTCAAGCTGCTGATCAGGACGGAGAAGAGTAATGTCTCCTTCATCCAGTCTTATCAGGCATTCCATCATTCCCTGGCTTACCGCCGGCATAATATTTTCAATTGTACCGGAAAGAGTCTTTCCCTGGTTTCGCACTTCTACTCTTTGTCCCGTATTAATTCTCCCTGCCCATGAACTACTGACAGAACCTTTAAGTTTGTAATTTGAGAAATCCGCAATTCTGACTATTTCCTGTCCCTCTGAAACTGTAGCACCCGGTTGATCGACAATCCAGCTCAGGTCGCCTGTAAAAGGTGCTTTTACATAAGCCTGATCAACGAGATCTTTTGCTTTGACTATTTTGTTTTCAAGAATATTTATCCCGGCTTCCAGTTCAAATATCCCGTTATTTTTAGCATTTACCTGGTTATTAAATTTATATTGTGCCTGACTATATTCAAGCTTTTCTATCTCCCATTCTGTTTTTAACTTCTGTACATTATAGGCAGGGGTTCCTCCTATTTTGTTAAGGGTAGATTCGGCCTGGTAAGCCAGCTTTGCATTTACTACCTTTATATCTTTTATCTTACGGTTGAATTCATAATCCTCTTTAAGCTGTTGGAGCTCAATAATTAGTTTCTCTATTTTTATATTTTGAAGGTCGAATTCATTCCTGAGCATATCAAGATCATTTTCAGCCAGCCTGTTATCAAGTATAAGTAATGTGTCACCCTTTTTTACCTTTGCTCCGGGGCTTTTTACTATTTTCACAACATTACTGCGAAAAGGAGAAGTTAATACCTCTTCATAAGCCGGAATTACAACTCCCGATCCCTGGACGGTAATCTCGATGTTACCGTTACCGACAGATGCTGTTGTTACTTTCGAAAGACTAACAACCGGGATAAAAACACTTTTAAGAAATAGTATTATGGCCAGAGGAACAATGATTATAATTAATACAACTCCGATCTGCTTAACCAGAAGTTTCCTTTTATGCTCTTTTGATACCGGACGATCCATTTAGCAATGTCAAATTTTTTTGTAGTACATTATATGGCAAGAGTCGTGCCGCAAATATAAAATGCAGATTATCTTATATTTAGAAATTTATCTGTAATAGAAATTGTATCAAAATGATACAATTGCGGACATAAAAAAAGCCGTTTGACACGGCTTTTTTAAGTATAAGAGTCCTCCTACGCCTAAGCAAGGGTGAGTATAATCAAATTCCTGCAACCATCACATCATCTATCACAAGACTAGGGAAAATAGCCTGGCTGTATTTCCATGGATCATTGGCTACTTCAACAAGCTTTTTCCAGAAATTGAGGTGGTTATCGGCAATGTTCATCTCAGCAACATTTTGAACAAACTGGCCGTTTTCGTATAGTTTACCGATAATACCAACAGAAAAATCGCCTGTTGTTGAGTTGGAATTACCTCCAATGTATCCGGTAATCAGCATACATCTGCCCAGATCTTTGATAATCTCTTCAACACTCCTTGTTCCCGGTGGGATAATAATGTTTGATATTGAGCCCGATGTAGGTTCCCAGCCTAATTTACGACTGTAGTACCAATCGACAATGAACTCATTTACAACACCTTCGGCAAACAGATCGCGTTTTCTTGCAGGGAAGCCGTCACCATCGTATGTCTTTGAACCGAGTCCCCGCGGAATAAACGGATCATCAGTAAGGGTCAGTAGTTTACTGCCGATAGCTTTGCCTTTTTTGTCGGCAAGGAATGATCTTTTCTGCTGAATACTGCCGCCCGACATGGGATTAAGCAAACCGCTTAATACACGTGATGCACCCCGGTTTTCAAGGATTACCGGAAGCTTTGTCGTTGCTATCTTCTTACCACCCAGCAGGTCGAGTGTCCTCTCTGCTGCCACTGTTCCTACTTCATCCAGGGGAGGCAGATCTTCTCTGTATCTGCAGGTCACATAATTATAACCTTCAGGATGGCGGTCTCCCTTATCCTGTGCAGTCATTGATGCTCCTATCTGGTATATTGTGGATTGTGATGATCCCTCAAATCCGTTACTCGTTTTAACAAGTTCCTCATAGGTTGAATCGTATTCTCCGGCTTCTACGGAAATGACCTTATCGCCGCCTTTTTCAAGGCATGACTCCTCAACACTCTTCACCATCTGATGTCTTTTATCAGGTGTTAGTGCACTGTAATCAGGATCATTGAGCTGAAGGTTTTCTGTTGTTCTTCCCTCATAATATTTAGGGTCGGGAAGAGTGCGGTATGGATCTTCTTCCATGATCTTTGCACTTTCAACAACATCATTGACAAATCCTTCGAGTGTTGACTGACGGTAATCAGGTGTTGACTGACCGGCATAACGGTTATTGATAAATACCTCAAGATAGAGATTTTTTGTTGTAGCCTCTTTGATGACTTCCGGTTTACGCTCCCTGTAATTGATTTCAACCAGGCGTCTTTTCGACAGGTTTATCTTACAGTCATTTGCCCCGGCTTTAAGGGTTTGATCGATTACCCAGTCTGCCAGATCCTGTAAATTCACTTGTTGTTCTTTTCTGTTTTTCATGACTGACCTCCTTTCTGCTGGGTACCACCCACGGTTAATGATTTAACAAGAGATGTAGGCATTCCGAATGATACCGGGACGCCCTGACCGTTCTTTCCACATTGTCCTGCTCCTCCACGGAACATTTCCAGGTCATCTGCTGCCATAGTAATATTCTCCAGCATTTTTGGTCCGTTACCCATAATGTTCACATCCTTGATGGGAGCAGTAAGCTTACCATTTTCAATCATACGTCCCTGTGATACATAAAAGGCAAAATCACCTTCACCGATCTTTACCTGACCGTTACTAACGTTTTCCACATATATTCCGTTACCTGCCTCTTTTATAACATCTTCGGGAGTGGCTTCTCCACCAAGCATATAAGTGTTGCGCATTCTTGGTATAGGATAGTTCTGGAAATCCTGCCTGCGCCCGTTACCTGAAGGTTCGACTCCATAATGTTTTGCAGATATTTTATCATGCAGGTAACTGGTAAGTATTCCGTTTTCGACAAGTACTGTTTTCTTCCCGGGAGTCCCTTCGTCATCAACATTTATACTTCCGGCCAGGTTCATGTTGGTCCCATCGTCAATGATATTCACGAAAGGCTCAGCCACTTTTTTACCAATCATGGTACTATAAGTGGAAGTCTTCTTACGGTTAAAGTCGGCTTCCATACCATGGCCTATGGCTTCATGAAGTAGAACACCCGTGACACCAGGGCCAAGAACAACAGGCATCTCTCCTGCAGGAGGCTGTATGGCATCAAATAACTTAAGAGCATTGTTGACTGATTTTGAAGTTATTTCATCGATAACATCATCAGTGTAGAATGAAAAATCGCGTGCACCACCCAGGTTCCAGGAAGATTGCTCACGTTTGCCGTTTCTTTCGGCAACTACCGAAGCATAAAGGTATCCACGTGGGATAATATCCTCGGCCAGGACACCATCGCTTGTGAATATCAATATACGTTTTACCGCACTTGAAAAACCTGCATTAACCTTTACTATCTCTGATGAGAGGTCAAAGCATTTTTCATTTACTTGTTGCAGTAAGGGTAATTTTGATTCCCCGGGTATACCATTGAAATCAGGAGCTACCGGGTAATAATTACCGGTTTGGAGCTTGCTGAGCGATGAACCTACGGATGTTGCACTCATGTCAGATATAGTTGCAGCTGTTGAGGCAGCTGATATCATAGACTCTTCTATCAGATCCTGGGTAAAACCATAGCCAATCTGGTCGCCTTTTACCGTGCGGATTCCTACTCCCAGAGATATATCGCCATACGACTGGTTTACTTTACCATCTTCGAGTCCAAGGTAATTTGATACCGTGTATTCGAAATAGAGATCGGCGAAATCACCTCCTTTGGAGAGTGCTTCTGCCAGCAGTTTCCGGCATAGATTTTCATCGATCCCGAACTCATTCAGGAAATAATTATCGGCCAGGAGTGTATCCGCCGATTTACAACCTTTCAGAGCGGGAAGGAAAAGTAAAGCACCGCCCGCCAGAGCGGTACTTTGAATAAATTTTCTTCGTGGAATTGGTTTCATAATGTAATGTTTATAATTTACTAAATTAGGAAAATCTGTGGATTAAAAGGAATTTAAATATAAAAACGATTGCCAGCCTACGCCAAGACTTCGGCTGCCGAAGCATGATTGCACGATTGCTAGATTGCATGATTTATAAGAAACCCACCCCTAGCCTCCCGATACGCTTTCACTCCGTTCAAGCTATCGGGACAG
>CAZTXH010000191.1:0-5264 GCA_964617415.1 uncultured Rikenellaceae bacterium
CCTTAGCTCTTATAAAAAGTATATAAAATCTTCAGGATCCAAAGTTACAGCACAAATAGATAAAGCTGGTGTATTAATAACACGTTTCAGCAGCCTGATACACGAAAGCCTTATCAGGGGAGTACCTGTAATTTACTATAATCCGCATAATGAACAGATGCATTACGATTTCGAATTTGATTCACAATTCCTGGCAATGGCCAAAAATACAAACAGTCTTAAGGATTTGATTTTAGCTCTTTACAATAAGGATATACCTGAAAAAGCCCTTGAATTATACCTGACTATACATTGTCTCCCCTCACGAACACAACCTGTTGCCAGTATAAACTATTTATTATCTCATTATGATTTTAATACTCCCCGGTTCAGTTTAACAGATCTTGTTCGATTGTTTTTATTTCATCCGGTAGTTGTTAAATATTCAGGTAAAATACGAAAGATACTATATGGAGTGTCTGAACCTGAATATTGATTCAGCCATCAAGAAATCATCTTCATAATCAATATCAAGGGATGCTGTTTTGTCCATCTTATATAAAAACGGTTTAAGACCAATGCGGTCATTAAGTTTAAGATAGTTTTCCTTGCTATTTATAAATATGGCACTATTAACCTCATATAGTGTATCTACCTGTTGTGATCTTGGCCATTTTGTCTCACCTTTTTCATAATTAACAGGTTTACCTTCTTTATCCCAGATATGAACTCGTAATGGTGTGACTGAAAGAAGTGAATCATAATCATCTGATTCAATGACCTTGAAATAATCATTTATAGCCTCTGTATAAATCAATTCTCCGATGAATGGTGAAGTTACATGTGTCCACAGAACATGTTGTCCCTCAACTATTGATGCTGCATAGCTTATCAGATCGTCTGTTCTTGCTTCTGAAGTGGCAAGTTCAGGAGGCCTGATGTCAATTTTCACTTTTCCACTGTATTGCTTACCAATATCGATAACTTTCTGGTCATCAGTACTCAATACAATAAGGTCTATTAAACTGCATTTCGTTAACTGATCCAGCTTTATCTTTAGCAAGCCACCTTCAATACCTGCAAATTGCCGGGTATTTTTGTTTTTCACTCTTTCACTGCCGGCACGGCATGGCAGGAAACATGTTAATTTCATACAGATTATTTAAGTTGTGTGCTTTCCGGATCATGTAGCAACTTGGATATCCCTCCGTCATATTCGATATATGCTCCGGTAAGGAAAATATTTCTCTCACATAATGTCTTAATGAGTCGTGACAGTTCCCTTGGATCACCTATCATTTCAACAGGATGAAACTGTTTCAACTGGTTATATTCTGCTTCAGTAAGACCTGCTTTAAGCATTGGCGTGTCTATCGCTGCAGGAGCAATACAATTAACCATTATATCAGGTGCCAGTTCAAGTGAAAGGTTCTGTGTAAGTGTTCTGATGGCTCCCTTAGTTGTTGCATAGACTATGAAATCTCTCTTACTCTGGGTTGCATGGATACTTCCGATGTTAATAACACTTCCTCCGCTAAGATATTTGTGCAGTTTCTGTACAAGCATAAATCCTGCTATAATATTAACATTGACACTTTCCAGCCAGTCATCATATTTAAATTCGCTGAATTTCTTCTTTATCTGGACTGCCGCATTGTTTATCAGGGCATCAATCTTTTTCAACCCTGCTTCCGCTATTTTTTGTTCTATTGTTTCAACAGCTTCATCAACAGAATACAAATCAGTGGTTATCTTAATATCAGCATTTGAAAAAGATTCTCTTTTATCTGTTCCAATAACGAACCAGCCCTCTTCCTTGAAAAAATCAACAAGCGAGCTTCCTATTCCACCGAGACACCCGGTAATTAGTATTACTTTTTTATCCATTTTTATTAAATATTTGATTTAAGCATTGCAATTGAATTCAGATGTACATTTCTCCAGGCTTTATGTCCTGAATTTGTATTGTGGCTCAACAGGATACAGTTATCCATTTTCCTCAATACAGAATCTGCCGGCAATGGTTCATTTTCATAAACATCTAGTCCGACATAGCTTACTTTTCCACTGTTGAGTGCTTCAATGAGATCATCCTCTTTAATTATAGGACCACGAGCAGTATTAATAACAATAATACCCTCCTTCATTTCTTCAAAAAGAGATCTGTTAACAAGATGATAACTTGTCGGATTTAGATCGCAATGAATAGTAAGTACATCAGAAGAAGAAAGTAGAGTATCTCTGGGAACCCTTTTCCCATAAAAAGTGCGGTTCATACTCCTGAGTTCTTCATCACTTTTAATATCGTGCCACAAAATATTATCACAAAACACTGATAATTTTTTCGCAACTTCAGAACCTATGTTACCATAACCAATAATACCGACTGTGATCTCATTCAGAGTATACCCTTTTGGCTTAAACCACTTTCCTTCATGCATAAGCCTGTTGTTCTCTTCTATTTTTCGGAGTATTGCGAGCATGAGTCCGATTGCACTTTCTGATACCGGTATAGTAAATGCATTTGGCGTGTTAAGTACCTTTACCCCTTTTGATTCTGCATAAGTTTTATCAATTGAATCAATCCCTGTGCCCCATTTCACTATTAGTTTAAGGTTTTGAGCAGAATCAATAACTCTTTTTGTTATACTGTCATCACCGCATATTATACCTTCAACACCGGTTCCCAAAATATTAATCATATCCTCCTCCTCAAATCTCTCTTCTACTTTCGGTACAATTACATCATACCCGGTAAGATGATCTTTAAAATCTTCCCACTCAATTTGCAAATAGGGAGCTGTAACGGCTATCTTCTTCACATTAATCTGTTATTAACAATAAGTAAAGTTGCTGTAAAACAACGACATTAAAAAGTATATTATGCCCGGTTAAGATATGTAAAAATAACTAATTTTACGTTAATTTATTTTATACTAATTATACCGATAGATAATGAAGAATATAAGATTGCCGAAATATGGAGTATATATCATTGCTGTCTTAATTTTCACAGCATTATCATATATTTATTTTTTCCCAGTCCTTGAAGGTAAAAAGCTGGTCACTAATGATAACAATGTTTACAGGGCATCGGCAAAAGAGGTTATAGAACACCGGCAAAAATATGATGAGGAACCACTATGGACAAATTCGATGTTTGGAGGAATGCCGGCTTATCAAATATCGGTAAAATATAAAGGCAACCTGATAAGGCCGTTTCTTAATTCATTACAAAGTTTCAGATTTCCGGTCGCAGCAATTTTCCTTATGTTAATTGGATTCTATATATTGCTTATTGTATATGGTGTAAATCCATGGCTGGCTATTCCGGGAGCTATAGCCTTTACTTTCTGCTCATATAATTTCATCCTGATTGCTGCCGGGCATAACACTAAAGCCTATGCCATTGCCTATATGGTTCCTATGATAGCAGGAATCATCCTGGCTATCAGAAAAAACAGGCTGGCAGGAGCAGCGATGGCTGGCATTTGCCTTGCCTTTGAGTTGATAGCCAATCATTTGCAAATAACATATTATGCACTGCTAATAGTCATTATTTATGGTATCTCGGAACTGATATATGCAATAAAAGAAAAGAAATTGCCAGGTTTCTTAAAATCTATTGGTGTCCTTATAGTTGCAGTTATCCTGGCAGCGGGTACCAATTTCACACACCTCAGTACAACTCTGGATTACACAAAATACACAACAAGGGGAGGCTCAAATCTTAGTAGCGAGGAGAGTACATCAGGACTCGATAAAAATTATGTTACAGGATGGAGTATTGGGGTTGATGAGACACTTACTCTTCTTATTCCAAACTATATGGGAGGAGGAAGCTCAATTCAATTCGATAAGGAAACAGAAACTTATAAAACCCTGCAGAGCTATAATGCAATTCAGTTATTACCTGCATTCTCTCCATACAGAGGGGAACAACCAAGTACTTCATCAGTTTATGCAGGTGCTATAGTGATATTTCTGTTTGTTCTAGGTCTCTTTCTTGTTGAGGGCAAGGAAAAATGGTGGCTGCTGGCGGCAACAATCCTCTCAATATTATTATCATGGGGCAGGAATTTCATGCCACTTACAAATTTCTTCCTTGACTATTTCCCAGGATATAATAAGTTCCGGGCTGTCTCTACCATCCTAATAATTGCCGGTTTCACTATACCCCTGATGGCCGCACTGACATTAAAGAACATTTTTCAAAGTTCTATTAACAAAAAGAAATTTAACATTGCACTCTTCTGGTCCTTAGGTATAACCGGTGGAATATGTTTGCTGTTTACTCTATTCCCGGGATTTGCAGGAAGTTTTATTTCTTCAAATGACTATTCATTGTTCCAGCAGTTAAGATTAACACCGGATGTTCAGAATATCTTCGAATCAGCATTAGCTGACGACCGCAGGGCAATGCTCCGGTCAGATGCTTTCAGGTCATTACTTTTTATTGTGTTAGCTGCAGTAACACTTTTAGCATACTACTACAAAAAGATCGAAATGAAATATGCTATAGGTCTTATCGCATTGCTTTTGCTATTAGATATGTGGCCGGTTAGCAAGAGGTTTCTTAATGAGAACAATTTCAAGAAAGCTTCTCAAACAACAGAGCCCTACCTAATGACTGTTGCCGATGAAGCAATTCTTGAAGATCAGTCCTTAAGCTATAGGGTACTCAATCTTACAGTTTCACCTTTCAACGATGCTTCAACATCAAACTGGCATAAGTCGATAGGAGGCTATCATGGTGCTAAACTTCAAATTTACAGCGAATTAATAAATTATTGCCTCGCTCCTGAAATAAATGGCTTCATTGAGACCTATCAGAAAAACAATTACCCTAACACGGTAACTTCAGACCTGGCCAAAAATCTTTCAGGGGCAAATTCACTCAATATGCTCAACACAAAATATATAATAGTTGACCAGCAGAGACCACCCCTGGAGAACAAAAGTGCTCTTGGAAACGTCTGGTTTGTAGACTCATACAAAATTGTTGAAAATGCAGATGAGGAGATAAGTCTTATAAGCAGCTTCAATCCTTCAGGTGAGGCATTAATCGACAAAAGCTTTAAATATCTTCTTTCAAGAGAGAACTATCCTGCTGATTCATCAAGAAGTATTGAACTGACATCATATAAGGCAAATGAACTTATTTACCATTCTACTTCAACAAGTGACGGACTTGCAGTATTCTCTGAAATCTATTACCCCGCAGGATGGAATTCTTATATAGATGGCGATGAGGTTCCTCATTTTAAAGCTGACTATGTTTTAAG
>CAZTXH010000192.1:0-5262 GCA_964617415.1 uncultured Rikenellaceae bacterium
GTTTTAATGGTACCGAGCGTCCCGGAGCTGTATATCTCGCTGCAGCCCTGGCCGGACATACCATGAAAGGATTACCCGCTTTCGGTATATACGGCCACGATGTGCAGGATGCAGGTGATCAGTCAATACCAGACGATGTGAAAGAAAAGATACTGCGATTTGTTAAAGCAGGTCTTGCAGTATCATATATGAAGGGTAAATCATACTTATCGATGGGATCTGTCTCAATGGGTATTGCTGGATCGATAGTCAGAGAGGATTTCTTCCAGGAATACCTGGGTATGAGGAATGAATATGTTGATATGAGTGAATTTACCAGAAGACTTAATGAGGAAATCTTTGATAAGGAAGAATTCAAAAAGGCTCTTGCATGGACAAAGCAATTTTGTAAGGAAGGTAAGGATATAAATGTAAAACCCAAATCAAGAGCCAGAAAGGATGAAGAATGGGAAATAGTGGTTAAGATGACCATGATAGCACGTGATCTCATGGTTGGAAATCCACGACTTAAAAAGCTTGGTTTCGGAGAAGAATCTCTTGGACATAATGCCATACTAGCAGGATTCCAGGGACAACGTCAATGGACAGATTATATGCCTAATGGCGATTTCCTTGAAGCAATTCTTTGCTCTTCATTCGACTGGAATGGTATAAGACCTCCTTATCTTGTAGCTACCGAGAATGATGCAATGAACGGAGTACCAATGCTGCTGGGATATCTTCTTACCAACACAGCCCAGATGTTCTCTGATATACGTACTTACTGGAGCCCTGATGCTATAAAGAGGGTTACTGGTGTTAAACCATCAGGACTTGCCGCAAAAGGTATCATTCACCTGATCAACTCCGGTGCATCAGCTCTTGATTTCTCAGGAAGAGAATCCTGTAAAGGAGAATCCTGTATTAAACCATACTGGGAGATAACTTCAAAAGATGTAACCGAATGCCTGAAAGCTACCCGGTGGGAACCTGCAAATACAGGTTATTTCAGAGGTGGAGGATTTTCATCACAATTTAATACCAAAGGTGTAATGCCGCTTACAATCTCACGTGTTAATCTTGTTAAAGGACTCGGGCCAGTACTTCAGATTGCAGAGGGTTGGACCGTTGAACTACCTGCAAAAACGCATAAGATTTTAACTGACAGGACTGATCCAACATGGCCTACTACCTGGTTTACACCAAGACTTACCGGGAAAGGAGCATTTACAGATGTCTATTCTATTATGGCTAACTGGGGTGCCAATCATTCATCATCAAGCTATGGCCATATAGGATCTGACCTTATAACACTTGCTTCAATGCTGAGAATACCTGTTTGCATGCACAATGTACCTGAAGATATAGTATTCAGACCCAGCTCATGGAATGCCTTTGGAATGGATAAAGAGGGATCAGATTACAGGGCATGTAAAAACTACGGGGCGTTATATAAATAAATGGTGTAAGGGTTTAAATGGTTTAGTGGTATAATGGTAAAGTGGTTTTAGGGATTAAAAGAATTCAGGTTAATATGGATAATTCACAGGAAAACGTTAAATCAGGGCTGGAACCGGAATGTATTAAAGACCTTGATAAAACAAGAAAATGGGCAATGTTTCTTGCAATTTTCGGATTTATAGGTGCAGGAGCTCTGTTGATTATAGGAATATTTGCAATTGTGTTTTTTTCGATCTTCAATAAAGGAGATACCTCAACTATTTACCCGGGCTGGTTTATCTGTTCAGTTTTAATTGCATCAGCCGTTCTTTATTTTTTCCCTGTACTTTACCTTTACCGTTTTTCAAAAAGTATGTCTGAGGCAATAAATATTACTGACAACAAATTACTGACATCCGCTTTCCAAAACCTCAGGCATTGTTTTACCTGGTTCGGGATACTGGTTATTGTTGCAATAGTGTTATATGTTATAACATTTATTGTCATGGGTTCATCAGTAACATTTTTAAAGGATATAGGGTGATTGTGAATAAAGGTGATCTAGTAATAGTATTCGATTGCGGCGCTACAAACGTCAGGGTTATTGCCATAAACAGCAGTGGATTAATAATAGCTTCTGAATCGATCCCTAACAACACAAAACCTGATCCCCTGTATCCGGATTACAGAATATGGGATGTGGAAGATATATGGGGAAAGATGTGTAAAGCCTCCCGAAAGGTATTAAACCAAATCAATCATAATGAGATCATTGGGGTCACAGTCACAACATTTGGCGTTGATGGTACTCTTTTCGATAAAACAGGAGCTATGCTTTATCCGGTTATCTCGTGGCAATGCGAAAGAACAAAACCGGTAATGGAAAATATAGATAAATATATTCCTCTTACTGATCTCTATGGTAAGTGTGGTGTTCTTCCTTTTACATTCAATACAATAAACAAGTTGATATGGTTTTTGGAGCACAAACCTGCTCTTGTTGAGAAGTGCCATTTTTTCCTGTTCATGCCATCCATGTTTTCATATTTTCTTACGGGTGAAATGGTTAACGATGTTACCATGGCAGGAACATCAATGATGACAAGTCTGGCTACCCGCAGACTATCCGAATCCATAACTGATACTATTGGTTTTCCGGCAAATAAATTCGGTAATATAGTAGAAGCTGGGACAATTACGGGTAATGTTCATTCTCAGGCATCGGTAGAAACGGGGATACCAGAAGGTACACCTGTTGTAGCTACCGGCCATGATACCCAGTTTGCCATTTTCGGCTCAGGAGCAAAACGAAATCAACCGGTGCTCAGCTCGGGGACATGGGAGATACTAATGGTGAGGTCGGAGGAATACCAATCGGGAAAAGAACAACTCGATATGTCAATTACCACTGAACTTGATTCACGCCCGGACCTGTATAATATAGGTAATCAATGGATTGCTTCGGGTATACTTGAATGGGCAAGAAAAAATCTTTACAGTGATATCAAAAATGATGTATATGAAGTAATGATTTCCGGAGCTGAAAAGGTTCCTCCAGGTTGCAACGGTGTAAAAGTGATTCCGAAATTTTATGTAGAGTTGAAAGGTAAGCCTGGAGGACAGATACTGGGGCTTACAATGGAATCAACCCGTGACGAGATATACAGGGCAATGCTTGAATCTCTGTCAGAGAGACTTAATGAGGGTAAAAAAGCACTTGAAAAAGCCGGTGGTTTCAAAACTGAGAGTATCCTGTGTGTGGGTGGAGGTTCAAAAAACAGGTTGTGGAACAAATTGAGAGCTCATTATACCGGTGTTCCGGTAAAAATCATTGATCAGAAAGAGACCACGGTTCTTGGTGCATCTCTTTTTGTACAGGCAGCATGTGGAAATGCATCATCACCTGAAGAAGCAAGAGAGAAAATTGAATATAATACAGAAATAATAGAACCGGAATAACCCCCCATCCCCTCCCGATACGCTTTCACTATGTTCAAGCTATCGGGACAGGCTCTGAAGGGGGGCAAATTCGGTTTACTAATTAAACTCCCTTCAGCGGGTCCGGGGGTTTTCAGGAACAGATTATTAGCCGGCTGGCTGATGACCGGGGATAAAACGAAATATTATGGAAATAGCATACTTTAACGGCAACTTCCTTCCCACCGAACAAATCCATATCAGTCCTGACGACCGCGGATTTCTCTTTGCAGATGGTGTTTACGAAGTAATAAGATGGTATGAGGGATTTTTCTATGATATGGAGGGACATATGACAAGATTGAAAAGAAG
Source organism: uncultured Rikenellaceae bacterium (assembly GCA_964617415.1). Lineage (GTDB taxonomy): Bacteria > Bacteroidota > Bacteroidia > Bacteroidales > VadinHA17 > LD21. The sequence goes on from CAZTXH010000192.1 coordinate 3,709, forward strand.
CATGAGGGAAATACGATTGGAATGGCCTGATGTGGATACGTTTCCCGCTGTAGCACAGGAACTTATAACACGTAACAGCCTGGGCAATCTCCCTGTATTCGTTTATTTACAGGTTACCAGAGGTGTTTCCAAACGTTCACATGCATTCCCCTCTCCTGGTATTGCTCCTACCGTTTATGCTTTTGCACGGTCATTCAATCCTGAGAAAGACTTGCTTTCTAAAGGTATTAAAACAATATTACTTGAAGATACAAGATGGACCAGGTGTGATATAAAATCAGTTTCACTTTTACCAAACATACTAAGCTTTCAGAAGGCAATAGAATGCGGGTCGCTTGAATGTATTTTTATACGTGATAATATAATTACCGAGTGTGCTCATTCCAATGTGTTTTTTGTAATCAATAATGTGCTCACAACACATCCTGAATCAGAGAAAGTACTTACCGGAATTACCAGGAAAAATGTTCTTCGTCTGGCTCGTGAAGCCGGGATTAAAGTTAGTGAAACAGCTTTGCCGGCAAACAGACTTAGTGAAATCTCGGAGGCATTTGTCACCAATACCTTAGATGAAATAACACCGGTTATCTCAATAGATAATAAACCTGTCGGGAAAGGTATTCCCGGACCTGTAACAAAACTCCTTCATGAAAAATTTGAAGCCGAAATTGAAGCTCTCAGAGGTTGATACCTCAAGCATGAATTTTTCTATATTTGCACAAATTGTTAATATGCCATGAATACCTCGGAACTTAGTGAACAGGAACAGATAAGAAGAAAAGCACTCGATGATCTGAAGAAACTCGGGATTGATCCCTATCCTGCTGCCGAATATAAAACTAATGTTTTTGCTAAAGAGATACTGGCTGATTTCGAACCTGAAAAGAACAATTTCCAGGATGTATGTCTCGCCGGGCGGATAATGAGCCGGAGGATCATGGGCAATGCCTCATTTGCAGAACTAATGGACTCTTCCGGAAGAATTCAGATATACCTCCGACGGGATGATATATGTCCCGGGGAGGACAAAACCATGTATAATACCGTTTTTAAACACCTACTCGATATAGGTGATATAATTGGTGTCAAAGGACATGTATTTAAAACCAGGATGGGAGAGACTACTATTTATGTTAAAGAATTCACCCTCTTGTGCAAATCGCTTCATCCACTGCCTGTTGTAAAAGAGAAAGAGGGAGTACTTTATGATGCTGTCACCGATCACGATATACGCTACCGTCAACGTTATATCGACCTTATAATAAATCCTCATTTACGTGAAATCTTCCGTAAAAGGACAAAGATTGTGGATTCAATGCGTGAGTTATTCAATTCCATGGGATATCTTGAAGTTGAAACCCCTGTCCTGCAGCCAATACCGGGAGGAGCGGCAGCCAAGCCATTTATTACCCATCATAATACACTGGATATCCCACTTTACCTCAGGATAGCTAACGAACTCTACCTGAAAAGACTTATTGTGGGAGGATATGAAGGCGTTTATGAATTCTCAAAGGATTTCCGCAATGAAGGAATGGACCGGACACATAATCC
>CAZTXH010000193.1:0-5257 GCA_964617415.1 uncultured Rikenellaceae bacterium
GTCATGAAGTGTATCAAACCAATACTTTTGTTTCTCATAATTCCTTTATCAGTATCCGCCCAGGAGGGGCAGGATAAAATTGAGTTGAATGGATACCTGACGGGTATGCAAAACGTAATATTTGAAGATGTGGATGATGAAAAAAAAACTTGACGATTATAATGATATTGATGCTCTTGCAGTTACAATGACAAGAAACAGCTGCATTGATCAAATCAGAAAATGGAAATATATCGATAGCGAAAAGGACACGGAAGATATCAAAAATCACGACTATTCACCATCACCACATGATCGGCTTGTTAATAATGAAACGGCACTTATTATGACCAGGATTATTGATGAACTGCCGCCAGCTACAAGAGACCTTGTTCAGCTCAGGGAGATAAACGGGATGTCATATGATGAGATAGCTAAGTTGAAAGGAATGAATATTAACAACCTGCGTGTTGTCCTTTCAAGAGCCAGGAGAATGATAAAAAAGAAATATTTAAAATATACAAATGAAAAAGGAAGAGCTTAAAGAATTACTGGAAAAGTTCTATGCCGGCCAGACTTCCACGGACGAAGAAGAAAAATTGAAAAAATGTTTCTCAGGCACAGATATTATCCCTGGATTTGAAGCCGAAAAGGAAGTCTTCAACCATTATGCTGGTTCAGAAAATATACCTGTTCCATCTGTTGATTTTGAGGCCAGGATCCTTAAAGGTATAGATGATTTTGAGAATAAGCAGAGAACTATATCACTGAAAAAGAGATATATAACGATTATAAGCGCTGCTGCAACAATACTCTTATTGGTAGGTTCATATTTTATCTTTTTCAATAAAGAGGTTGAGGAAGATACATTTTCAGATCCACATATAGCTTATGCTGAAACAATGAAGATTTTGTATGAAGTATCGGTTAAGCTTAATAAAGGAAAGGAGGCGCTAAGACCTTTGAATAAAATGAAGGATGCTATGAAAACAGGTCTGGAATCAGTAGACAAATCAGCATCTGTTATTTCAACAAACATCCGGAAAAGCAGGTTGTTTGAAGGAGAATCACCAGAGAATAATAAATGATAAAACAATATATGAAGAAGCAGTTTTTAATTATCACAGCTTTATTATTATGCCAGATCATTCAGGCACAGAAAGATCCTATCGATGAGTTATTCAATAAATACTCTGAAAGGGAGGGATTCACTTATGTTTCCATATCGGGAAGAATGCTTTACATGATTGGTTCACTGGATGCAGAGAATAATCCTGATAATCTTATGCTAAGACTTAGTTCCATAAAGATCTTATCAGAAAACGATTCTTTATCAACAGGAGATATTAATCTTTATCAGGAACTGGGCAAAAAGCTTGATCTATCTGTATATGAGGAGCTTATGATTGTCAAGGAGGGAAGTGATATTACAAAGTTTCTTATTAAACAGAAAGGTAATACCATCTCTGAACTACTTGTTATTTCCGGAGGCCACGGAGGAAATTCTCTTATCTCGATACGTGGGGATATTAATTTGAATGATTTGTCAAAGCTTTCAGATGAGATTGGCATAGAAGAGCTTGAAGAACTTGAAGGGATCGAAGACGAATAATAATTAATCTGTTGTTTTTCCCTTATTCAATGCAACCTTTGAGGCCTTGATTTCGTTATTATAGTATATCCGGGAACAAGGATGTACCAGATAGCTGTTTTCAATTTTTTCTATATTTGCATTGATTTCAAATACTAAATAAACAGTGATTATGATTAAGCTCTTCACAAAACGTCTGCTAACAATTGTGATCTCAGTATCACTCTTTACTTCGGTTACCTATTCACAGTTCGATAAACTTGATTTCTTAAAAAGTTCCACATCCGATGGTATTAAATTCCTTGAGGCCTATATGACTCCATGGATCAATGCTTTTGGTGCAGGACTTAACGGAAGCTGGTATAATACTGCCAAGCCCCATAAACTTGGAGGTTTCGATATTACAACAGCTCTCAACGTGGGGTTTGTACCTACAACAGCTGAAACATTTGACCTGTCAACACTGGGACTATCTTCAAATATTAGTCCCACAACCGGTTCAGCACCGACAGTCGCCGGACCTGATGATAACGGACCGCTATTATCATATTCAGTAAGCGGTTATGAACTCGCAAGCTTCAGGACACCGCCGGGGGTAGCCTGGAGGTATATTCCGGTTCCAACATTACAGATTGGAGTGGGTCTGCCGCTTGGAACAGAACTCAAAGCAAGATTCGTTCCCAGATTGACATTCGATAATGATATCATCCATGGTGATATAGGTTTATGGGGCATAGGAGTAATGCATAGTATCATACAGTATGTTCCCGGTAGTGATCTGCTACCGGTTGATGCATCTGTTTTCTTCGGTTATACAAAGCTGACAGGTAATATACCTGTTAATCTTCAACCCGGTACACCTCAGAACTATACAACATACAATATGACCTCATTTGAAGATCAGAATCTGGCGGCAAGTGTTACAGCACTGAATGTTAGCGCAATAGGTTCAGTGAACCTTCCCGTTATTACATTTTATGGCGGACTTGGTTATTCAAAAACAAATACGATTCTTCAACTGGAAGGCAATTTTCCTTCACCGGTTCTTGTTACACCTGCTCTGCCTGCTTTACCTTATGCTGAATATAATGATTCAGGGGTAAAGACAGGTGACGATTTCGGTGAGATCAATGTTGAAAATTTCTCAGGACTCCGGGCAAATATTGGTTTCAGACTTAAGTTTGCAGTTATTACCATTCATGCCGATTATACAAGGGCACAATACAATGTTGTATCGGCAGGACTGGGGATCTCATTTCGATAAAATACCTGATAATTATAAAGCAATCCCCGGGCCAGATAAAACCCGGGGATTTTTTTTAGTTATACGATCAAAATCGGATTATATTTGTTTAACAGCTAAAAAATAAAACGCTATCTGTTTCAAAAGGGGGCAATGCAAAATACTGAAATAGCATATAAAGCACTGTTGCAGGCAGCAAAAAAGACTGTTAGCCCGAAAGATATAGGCAAAATAAAAAAGGCATTTGATCTTGCTGTTAAGGCCTGTGGAGATAAAAAGACTATAACAGGGGAGTTCCGGATATTACACTCCCTTTCAATAGCATGTATCATAGCTGAGGAGATGGGACTGGGGCTCACCTCAATAATTACCGCCTTATTGCAGGGATCATATAATGATTTGGAAATAAGCTTAAAAGAGTTACAGAAGGAGTTTGGAAGCAAAGTAGTTGAGATACTTGAAGGCTGTGCCAGGATAACCGGTATAGAATCGATGCAGGCATCTTATCAGGCAGAGAACTTCCGGAAACTATTGCTGAGCCTGGCAGATGATGTAAGAGTTATCCTGATTAAGCTGGTTGAGCGTCTGGAGATAATGCGAAACCTCGAAAGAGCACCTGAGAAAGAGAAAATGCCCCTTGCCTCAGAGACATATTTCCTCTATGCGCCATTAGCTCACAGACTGGGTTTTTATAATATTAAACTGGAAATGGAGGACCTGTCAGTTAAGTATATGGAGCCTGAACAATACTTTTTTGTTGAAAAACGCCTTAAACAGACCACTGCTTCCCGAAACAGGTTTATTCGTGAATTTACCCAGCCGCTGAAGGAGACACTCGAGAAGCATGGCTTCAGGTTTACAATTAAAAGCCGCACAAAGTCAATACATTCCATTATGCTGAAGATGAAAAAACAGGGAGTGGAATTTGATGAAGTTTTTGATCTTTTTGCAGTGAGGATAATCCTTGAAACAGGGACAGATAACGAGAAATCAGAATGCTGGCGAGCCTATTCGTTAGTAACAGATCTTTATCAGCCCAATCCAAGCAGACTGCGTGACTGGATCTCAGTTCCCAAGTCAAACGGGTATGAATCTTTACATACCACAGTGGTGGGGCCACGCGGAAGATGGGTGGAGGTACAGATACGGTCTGCCAGAATGGATGAGATTGCCGAAAAAGGCCTTGCTGCACATTTCAAGTATAAAGGGATAAAAGGAGAGGGAGGTCTGGACAGATGGCTGACAAAAATGCGGGAAATACTTGAATCGTCGGAAAAGGAGGAGAAGGCATTTCTCGATCAGGTAAGATCAGGATTATATACCGAAGAAGTTTTCGTTTTTACTCCCAAAGGTGATCTTAAACAACTCCCCGCAGGAGCAACAGTCCTTGATTTTGCTTTCGAGATACATACTGCCGTCGGGGCATCATGTGTCGGAGGAAAGGTGAATGGTAAAAACGTCACAATAAAACATGTACTGCAAAATGGTGATAAGGTAGATATAATACGTGGTAAAACTCAGATGCCAAAACAGGATTGGCTCTCATTTGTTGTTACCAGCAAAGCAAAAGCAAAGATCAAGCTGGCGCTTAATAAAGAAAAAGCCAGGGCTGCAGCTGAAGGAAAGGAGATGCTCATGAGACGACTGAAAAACTGGAAAATACCATACAACGACACTGTAATACAAAAACTGATAACCCATTATGATCTGAAGACATCACAAGATCTGTATTTCCAGATCATGACTGGCAAAATAGAACTGCTTGAAATAAAAGAGGTACTTCAGAAAGAGGAGAAAGACGAAACCTTAACATTGCAAATGCCCCTGCCGGCAAGAGAACCTTTGGAATCACAATATGCTGATTTTCTGGTTATTGAAGATAAGGTTGAGGGGCTCGATTATAAGCTGGCCAAATGCTGCAATCCCGTTCCTGGTGATAATATCTTCGGTTTTATTACAATATCTGACGGCATAAAAATACACCGGACCAACTGTCCGAATGCTCATAATCTGCTGGCAAAATATCCTTACAGACTTATTTCCGTACGCTGGACAAAATCTAAAACAACTCCTGCATTTATTGCCACAGTAAAAATTACAGGTATTGAAGATATCGGTATGGTGAACAAAATAGCTGATATCCTCTCACACTACAAAATTGTTATCAGAAACTTTAATTATAAGATGGACGAAGGCTTATTTGAAGGAATGCTTAATATAATGGTAACTAATAACAATGTTCTTCAGGGTATTATGAGAAAGATCCAGGAATTAAAAGGGATATTAAAAGTGGTCAGGGTGGATAATTTATAACCCACCCCTGACCTCCCGCTCCGCTAAAGCTTCACGGGACAGGCTCTCCCAGGAGGGGATTTTATTAAAATGCCCTCTGTCCTTCAAGCCCAATACCTCATACCGCAAGCCGCGCACCGCGAGTCGCATAC
>CAZTXH010000194.1:0-5254 GCA_964617415.1 uncultured Rikenellaceae bacterium
TGCATTTTATTGATGGCCTCCGGATGTTCGCAGTCCTTGCTGATCACAGTACCTTCTAATATACTTGCGGGTGAAGGTATGGAAACCTTTCCCGGACAGGGCAATGCTATCCAGTCAGCATCCGGGTCATTTATCTTTGCGGCTGTAAATCCATAGACTATAGGGCTTGCATGGAATCCATAGAACAATCCTATCCGGCCGTTGGCGATGTCTTCTGAAAACTGCTGTATTCCCTTAATACCAAATTCTTTATCTATATAACCTTTCGCGTACATATCCTGCAGTTTTCCAAGAGTAGTCCTGACCTCGGGCTGATATAAACCATTAACCAGTCTATTGTTCTTTTCAAGCCAGATCTGTGGATAAGCACCATGATTGTTAAAATAGCCTGAGACACTGTCTAAAAAACTCTCAGTGCCGACAATGCCGAGCCCAACGGTATCATCTTTGCCATTCTGATCAGGATCATCTTCCGTAAAAGCCCGGATAACTCTATCGATATCCTGCAAGGTTTTTGGTAAAGGAAGATTGAGATTATTCAGCCAGTCTCTTCTGACCCAGATCATTTTAGCAGAATCCAGTGTACTGTTTCTTCCTACACTGGGAATGCCATACTGTTCACTGTTAAACTCAAAAGCTGTCCAGTTCAGATATCTGTTTATGCTATGCATAACCTTTACACCGTCAGTGGCCCATTTGTCGAACAGGTCCCTGACAGGCATAAGCTGTTCACCGTCAATCATCTGCTTAGCAACTCTTGGAGTCGTATACAGATAATCTGGGATCTGACCTGAAGCAATGAGAATATTGATTTTTTCAGTAGCCTGGGACTCATCAACAATTGATACGTATTTTACATCAATATTCACCTCGTCTTTCATTAACCTTGTCCATCTGTTATCTTCGATGGTCTCACCTTCCATTTTTCCAAGGACATCCTGAATAGCAGAAGTGGATATAAATACAGTTGTAATTTCGATTGGATTTTCGTACCTGCCATACGGATCAACAGGCCCTTCCGACTGAATCTCAAGAGTAGCTCCCTCTGACTCAGGTGCCTCCCTCTCCGCATTACTGTATACCTGGAAAACTGTCAGAAGAACTAATAACAGCACAAAAAGTGCTACTTTTGGTTTGAATTGCATGACAATTCCTCCTTTAACGTTTATATTCAATCAGTAATAGATTTCTTACTGATCAATCCATTTTTATCCTTCTTTTCTTATCTCTGTTGTTGCTTTTTCTCATACATCAAATAACATCAGAAGTAAAGTAACAATCATTACCACTGCTTGTCTTCTGATTACCTCTTTTATGTATCTCCCGCTGCTTTTATCCGCATGTATGATTCCTGGGGCAACTTGTTGCGAATATTCTGTAGCTTGTGAAAAATACACCGCTACCTCTTGCTCTCCGCAAAGCGCTCTGAGATCGCCTTGATGAGCCCGGGAGCTCCATCACTGGTGATCCAACGCGGCGTCCTCAAGCTTTAGGTTATCGCCCAACAGCACAGAATCGCCTCCCTCATCCCCGCCAACACTTCCAGCGTATCCTCCTGTTTCTCAGTACCACCTGTAAGAAGCTCTTCGATGTCCTTGCTCGGTTTCTCCGATGGTGGTACCTTCTTTATTGGCGTAGCCCTCCTTCATCTTTACTTCCCTTTGAACTGGAGATATACTGATACCGGAGAAAAAGAGAATGTTTCTTATTTTATCTGACTGCCTACAGGATAATAAGGTCGGATTTCAAAAAAAAAATCATACAAATACCGCGGAGATATCTCATTTATGCATAAAGAGATAAATGTATCAGTATACTTTAAAATATTCACTGCATTAATAGTCATTACAATGTTTTTTTATGCGACTATCTTCATGCTTAATATCACCAGTACAAATGAAATAAAAAATAAAATACTGAAATCAGAAATTTCCAATTTAAATTATTTCCTGAACGGTTTTGAAAAAGAAATCAACAGGATTCTGAAGGTTCAGGAGAAATACCTTTTTGATCTTGATTTAATGATGCTGAGCAACGCGGCAAAAATAATGAGCGATTTTTCCATGCATGATTCAGTATTGAGTCTCATAAACAAACTTGCGGTATTAAAAAGTTCAAGTAATTTCATTGAGGATGTTAGTGTCCATATACCTTTGATTGATAGATCATTATCACCTGATTATCACATTGCGCCCTTGAATACAGTTATTGTTAATTCTTTTAAAGACTATAATTCATACCAGCATTCACCCATTAGATTCTGGAATGGTGATTATTATTTATATGTACAATATCCGAGAAATTATGATGTCACAAGTAACGGAATGAAGTATAGCATATCCATCAAGCTATCAAGTGAAGAAATCAAACGAAACATGAGCAATATTATAAAAAATGTAGAAGGAAGCAGTGCTGTTCTTTTTGATGACAATAAACAATGGAGCATTACTATTGAAACAGATGAATCGACTCTGAATAAAAATATCCATAAAGTGATTTCTGATTATGAAAATGAGCAGGAATTAAAAATTGACAATATTAATTATCTTGTCTTTAACGCCGCTTCAAGCAGTTCTAAATTTATCTGTTTATATTTTGTTCGACAGCAATCATTGCTTTACTCGCTGATCAAACATCGGAGATTATTCTGGTCGGTTGTTGTTCTAAATTTTATTATCTTAGCAATAATGGCATATTGGATATATAATATTTTCAAAGTTCCCCTTGATAAGCTCGTAAGTACTTTTAAAATTTTAGAAACCGGGAAATTTGATATATCCATTAATTATAAGCATACCGATGAATTCGGATATATCTATTCTCAATTCAATAATATGGTTAAAAGGTTAAAATCACTTGTTGTAGACGTTTATGAGCAGAAAATCAGATTGAAAAGCGCGATATTAAAGCAGCTTCAGTATCAGATAAATCCGCATTTTTTATATAACAGTTTGTTCGTTATTTACAGAATGGCCAAAATTAATGATACTGAAAGCATAGCTGAGTTTGCGCATGTTCTTGGTAACTATTACAGGTTCATTCATTCCAATGAATCAAATGACATTTTTTTATTAGAAGAGATCAAACACTGCGAAAATTATGTTAAAATCCAGACAATTCGTTTCGGCAGCCACATAAAAGTTATCTGGGATTATGATTTAAGTGACATAGCTAATGTGAAAATTCCCTGTCTGATCCTTCAACCGATTATTGAAAATGCATACGAGCACGGTTTAAAAAACGTAGGAGAAGGTATTATAAAAATTATAGTTAGTGTTCAAGAAAATAAAACAACTATTAATGTAGAAGACAATGGACAGGGTATGTCAGACCAGGTATATAATGAACTAATTGATAAAATCGATACTGATGACAGCACTGATATGAATAACGGTGGTATTCTAAATGTTCACAGAAGACTGAGAATTAAATACGGCAATGAAAGCGGCATTAAAATAAGAAGAAATCTTGACGCCGGGCTTAAAGTCACACTTATGATGATACAAGGAATCTAGAAAATGTACAATCTACTGATTGTTGATGATGAACCATATGTAACTGAGGGGCTGAAGGTATTGTTCACTGAAGAAATGTCTGGTGAACTGGATGTGTACTGTGCCAATAATGGATTTAAGGCCATGCAATGGCTGAATAAAATTAGAATCGATATAGTGTTACTGGATATAAAAATGCCTGATGTAAGCGGTATTGAGCTGCATAAAATTATTATAGACAAATGGCCGTATTGTAAAGTTATATTTCTAACTGCCTTCGATAACTTCAGTTATATTCAATCAGCGTTAAAAAAAAATGCAGTAGATTATATATTAAAGACTGATAAAGATGAACAAATTTTGAACGCTGTTCAGAAAGCACTAAATATAATTAATGATGAGAAAAAGGATAAAAATACAATAGACAGAGTAAATACGAATATCAGATATCTGTTTCCTTTGATCCAGCAGAATATATTCATAAGTCTATTAAATAACAGCTATTATGAAAATATATATGAATTATTTAATAATTTTAATATAGCCATGGAAGCCGACAATCCTGTAATGATTCTGATTGGAAAAAAAGATAATGATGACAAGGATATGCAAATAGATGAATATAACCATATCTACATCATTAAAGAGATTGTTGAAGAGCATCTTAAAAATAATGTTAAAATAACGTCTGTTATTAATAACATCAATGAGCTCATCTGCTTCATCCAGCCGGGTGAAATACAAAAGGAGCAACAAACAACCGAAACATGGAATAATTTGTATATTTTTATCACCGGAAGTCTGGAGAGAATACAATCAATCTGTAGCGATATGTATAACATTACAATATCTTTTGCTTTGTCCAGAAAACCATGCACATGGAGTCATGTTCATAACAAATATACACAGCTGATAAATGCATTTAACTTCGGATTTGGATTTCATAAAGAAATCATTATTGATGAATTATATATTAATGACGAAAGAGAAATTGAAAAAGCCGATAAATATTATATTGACAAATTGATCCGGCAGATTACGGACAATCTGGAAGAAAACAATATAAATAAATATACTAATAATATCCGTGTGATCATTCAATACGCACATTCCTATCCAACTGATTCAATGGTGGCAATGGACATTTTTCACACAGTTTCTTCAAAGTTGATCGCTTATATCAACTATATCGGCATAAGAGATCAAATTCCAGATTCTATCAGTATTGATGATTTAACAAATATACGGCATTTTGTTTCCTGGACAGATATTGAGGAATATTTTTACAAAATCGGCAAAGTAATAATCAAGTATAAGCTTGAGAAAAGTCTGGAAGCGGAAAAAAACATTGTTACTACAGTTAATGAATATATAATTAAGCATATTGACGGCGACACCTCGCTGGCAACAATTGCTGATAACGTCTATTTCAATCCATTTTATCTCTCAAGGTTATATAAAAAATTCGCCAGAAAAAGCATCAGCGATTATATTATTGAGACAAAATTGCAGCTCGCCAAGAAAATGCTGAAAGAAAACAAATTGAAAATCAACGATATCGCTCATGCTGTCGGGTTTTCCAATAATTCATACTTCACACGGTTTTTTAAAAAGCATGAAAATATGAATCCCAGCGAATATAGAGACAGCCATTGAGTAAATGATAGGAGTTTTTATAATCGGAGATAAACCCCGGATGGCTTGGGACGCGCAGCCATCGGGGTGATTGAGATTAGCTCCATGCATGCTCAGGCTTCATC
>CAZTXH010000195.1:0-5163 GCA_964617415.1 uncultured Rikenellaceae bacterium
GGTAATATAGGAGGGGTGAACCAGTCGCTGGAAGGATTACAAAAGAAATATGGTGAGCTCCGCATCACGGATACCGGAATAAGAGAAACGACAATCCTTGGTCAGGGTATAGGTCTTGCACTGAGGGGCATGAGACCAATTGCTGAAATACAGTATCTCGATTATCTGATGTATGCGATACAAACATTAAGTGATGATCTTGCAACAACACATTACAGGACAGCAGGCAGAATGGTAGCACCTCTTATAATATCAACAAGAGGACACAGGCTTGAGGGTATCTGGCACTCCGGCTCACCAATGAGTATGCTTATTAATTCGGTAAGAGGAGTATATGTATGTGCTCCCAGAGATATGACCCGTGCGGCAGGATTTTATAATACACTACTCGAAGGTAACGATCCTGCAATAGTAATTGAACCTTTAAATGGTTACAGATTGAAAGAAAAATTACCTGACAACCTGGGTGAATTCCGTATCAGTCTTGGTGTTCCTGAGATCATTACCTCCGGGACTGATCTTACTCTGATTACTTATGGATCTATGGTCAGAATTGCAGCGGAAGCAGCCAGGCAATTATCGGCACATGACATCTCAGTAGAACTCATAGATGTTCAGACTCTTGTTCCATTTGATATAAATAAAATCATTCTTGATTCCATCCGAAAAACCAGCAGGGTCCTCTTTCTTGATGAAGATGTTCCTGGTGGTACTACTGCCTATATGATGCAGGAAGTACTTGAGAAACAGGGCGCCTGGCAATACCTTGATTCACCGCCTAAGACTCTTACTGCCAAGGAACACAGGCCGGCTTATACTACCGATGGAGATTATTTCTCAAAACCAAATGCCGAAGATATTTTTGAAGCGGTTTATACAATGATGAAAGAAGCAGCTCCTGCAAAATATTGATTATTCTGTAATTCCGATTATTTTCAGTAATTCAATTGCTGCCTCTTTTGGGCCTGATGTTTCAAAGCCGGGGATTCCCAGCCGTGTCCTCATTTGTCCTACAAATATGTTCTTCTCATAAAATATCTCAAAAAACCTTGATACTATTTCCTCGTGCAGATCCTTGTATTCGGGAGGACCAAAAATATTTGCAAAGTATGAGTTTACAATACCACTGGTAGTTGTTGTTCCTTTGCTCATTACAGCCCCATTACGGAACACTTCAAGCGCTTCAGCAGCAGAATGAAATTTCTCTAATACGGGGTGTTCATTATCAATTTCCTCATAATTATTTGCATAGAGGATATAGTCGATCTTATGGCCTTTTATGACATTTTGATATGAGGTAACAGGTAATACTATTCTGGAATTAACCTGACTGGGATTCATTATTATTGATCTGTCGAGATGTCCATAGGCATATCCAGGCTGCAGATCATCAAGTCGCAGGAAAGCCCCTGTTTCAGTACCAAAGCCAATAGGATCACCATTATCATCAATATCAATAGAACCCATGTCGTCGGCTATAATTGTCATTTCACGGATATTTTTTTCACCCAGGATCCGGAATGCTTCAAGAGTTTCTGATTTGCCGGCACCAGTGTCACCGATAAGCAGGATTGTTGCTTCCTTGTCACCATGAAGAAGTATTTTAACCATGGCACCATGGAAAGGCATTTTACCGGATTTCATTACTATTGAATTGTGCAGGGTAAGGATCATTTTCTTCAAATACCCGAAATATCCGAATTCAGGACGACCTGGAGTTGCTCCAACAAAAATTCCGTTAACATGATCCTCATAAAAAACAATTGGATATTCTGCTAAACCATCAAGTATGTCACTCTGAACACCATAGATAAATACAGCATCGGGCTTCTTTTTAAGATCATCATCCTCAGCAAGCTTAAAAAGATTACACATTGAAAGTCCCAGTTCAAGAAATGTAAGATGAAAATAAACCATGATAAGTAGTTTACCGGCTTTGACAGGATAACATAGCCAGTCATCTGAATTTAATTCTACAAGGTCAACAGGATTTTGTGTAATTTTCTTGAAATGACCTGTTCGTTTATTCATAGGTTGCTGTATCACAAGAGGTGGATAAATCAAGGCCTGCCTGATAACCGGGATATTGTTCAATTTGAGATATTTAGCATGAGTGTAGGGTATGTTTTTTGGGAGAGAAATAACTGCCATTTCAGCACCTGCAGGTACCTGCCTGTATACATTTGGATGACTGCCTGAAATATTTTCCTGTATATCTCTGTAAACAATCCTGATAAGGTGTGTCAGATGTTCAATAGTCTCATTGAATGTGCGGTAAGGTCTTTTATCAAGACGATCTCCTTCCGAGTCATTGATAATAAACCTGTCAAAATGCCTCCAGTAATCGTATAGATAATCTACAAAGTTATTTAACAAATGCAGATCATTGAGGATTTGGACTGATCTCTCGAAAATATGGGGAATAATTTTAGCCTCATACCTGAATAAAAGTGTAAGTGTCCTGACAAGATCATCTACAACAGCCTTGTTGTATATCCCGTCCTGGAATATTTTCAGCAGAGGAGAATTTATTGATTTTAGGTGTTCAAGACAATGATCAAGTACCATCCTGAACTTTTCACTCTCAAGTAATTCCTCAGCAGTTTCGCACATCCTTTCACGATTATTCAGGATTGCTTTTTTACCTATAATTCTTAAAGTACTTTTTTGCATAATTTGTTAAAAAGCGGGACAAAATTATGATAATAAATAATTGACTTCATATTTTTGCTTAATTATTTGTCTGTTTTACGAAAATTTTATCAATTTACTGAGCGAAAGATTTTAATTACGCTCTTTTCGTAAAAATATGTAACTTGCCATGGTTATGAAACCGGAACTTGATTTTTTCACCATACTGCCTGAGGATAAAATTCCGAAAAAGGGTAAGATACTTATATCCGAACCTTTTCTTCCCGATACGTTTTTTAACCGCACAGTGGTGTATCTTGCTGATCATAATGCCGATGGTTCAGTTGGTTTCATACTAAATAAAAAGCTTGATATAAAAGTGTGTGATGCTATTTCAGGTTTTGAAAGTTGGGATGAGTTTCTAAGTATGGGAGGGCCGGTAGCTCCTGACACACTTCATTACCTTCATAATCTTGGCGAGAAGATACCAAAAAGTGTATTGGTTGACGAAAATATTTATTGGGGTGGCGATATAGATTTGATCAAGGATCTGATAAGTGCCGGTGAACTGACAAATAACCAGATAAGGTTTTTCCTTGGATATTCAGGATGGTCAGCGGGCCAGCTTGAGAAAGAACTCAAAGAGAACTCATGGGTGATTGCCAAAATCAATTCAAAAATAATCCTGAGTAACCAGGTGGATGATGCCTGGAAAAAAGTCCTTCGGGGATTGAAAAAGAAATACCGTATGTGGGCTGATTTTCCGGATTCACCGGATATGAACTAAATCTATACATGCATAATTTTAAACACCAGCTCCTTAAGCAAATCACCGGGTTCGCTGGTGAGGTTTCCATAACCCTTTGATTTCATATCATAAGTACGTAAAAGAGCTATTACCTTTACTGTTTTAGCCACATTGTATTTTGTGGCAGAATGCTCATATTCCTTAACAAAATATGGATTGATCTTGAGGGCAGCTGCAACATTGTTCTTTGACTTGTCAGTGAGATAATGATATGTAAGAAGCCTTGTGAAATAATTGAATAGAGATGCTATTGACAGGGTAATAGGATTATCTTTTTGATTACCGGCAAAATGACGGATTATCCTGTTAGCTTTTAGGATGTTTTTTTCACCAACAGCCTTCTGGAGCTCAAAATTATTGTAATCTTTACTGATACCTATGTTTGTTTCGATAACCGAGGTTGTAATGACAGGTTTATCGGGAGGTAAAGTGATTTAGAGTTTATTGAGCTCATTTACAATTTTTTGAAGATCGGTTCCAAGGTATTCAGTTAACATTGCACTTGCGTTTGGATCAGTTTTTATACCTTCAGCCATAAGGTATCTTTCAATCCATCCGGGGACCTGATAATCTCTCAACCTTGGTGATTCAAAATACACAGCATGGGTTGACAGGGCCTTATAAAATTTGGTTCTTTTGTCAACAGCTTTGTATTTATAGTTGATTACAAGAATTGTTGAGGGTTGTGGTTTCTCAAGATAAAAAAGAAGATCATCAATTTTCCTGAGGGATTGTGCTTCTTTTACTATTACCACCTGGTGGCTCGACATCATCGGAAATCTTCTGGCAGTATCAATTATTGCAGGTACACTTGTCTCTTCACCATAAAGTATGACCTGGTTAAATGATCTTTCGGCTTCAGGGAGAACATTCTCCTCTAAATAATCTGAAATAAGATCAATATAATAGGGTTCTTCCCCGGCAAGGAAATAGACAGGCTTAAAGATCCTCTTTTTAAGATCCGAGATTATCTCTTCGTAAGTGATTGCCATATTCAAAATCTCAGGTGTTTTACAGAGATTCCATTTTCCTTGATCTCCCTCAGGGCATCAATTCCGATTCTCAGGTGTGTCTCAGTATATTTATCAGTTACCTGTCGGTCACTTATAGCAGTTTTTATTCCTGTTGATATCATCGGCTGATCCGAAACCAGTAGTAGTGCACCTGTAGGAATCTCATTAGCGAATCCAACAGTAAATATTGTTGCTGTCTCCATATCAATAGCCATTGCACGTGTTTTGACAAGATATTTCTTGAACCGTTCATCATATTCCCAAACCCTTCTGTTTGTGGTATATACAGTGCCTGTCCAGTATTCTTTCTTATATCGGGTTATTGTTGTTGAAATTGCACTCTGTAGTTTAAAAGCTGGTAATGCGGGAACTTCAACAGGAAGATAATCATTGGATGTACCATCACTCCTGATGGCAGCAATGGGAAGTATCAGATCACCAACCATATTCTTTTTTTTGAGGCCTCCGCATTTTCCCAGGAAAAGTACAGCTTTGGGATCCGCAGCACTCAGCAAATCCATGATTGTAGCAGCATTGGGACTTCCCATTCCGAAATTTATTATACTTATACCATCAGCAGTCGCATTGGGCATATTCCTGTCTCTGCATTCTACCTCAACATTATGCCATTTGGCGAATAGTTCGACATAATATATGAAATTGGTCAATAAAAAATATTTCCCCAAAGTATTGATCTCCTTACCCGTATAT
>CAZTXH010000196.1:0-5137 GCA_964617415.1 uncultured Rikenellaceae bacterium
CAATTGTCCTATACCAGGGAACCTGCTGTCAAACATGACCCGCCATTATTATATAATATTGAAAATGATCCCTCTGAAAAATATGAGCTTGGTGAAAAATATCCTGATATTATTAAAGAACTTAAACAATTATATGATAATCAGATTAAAACAGTAATACCGGCAGAATCGGAGATCAATAAAACCATTGACGGAACACCTGCCTTCAGACCTGGCTCCGCCACACCCGGAAGTCCTCCCTCTGATGAAAGGCCTTAATTCTGTTTATAATTGGAGTACAAAGACAAAGACTTATTACTCACATTCTGGAATTAAGCCAAAAGACAGATTTAACTTGATTAATTTTAAAAAAATGATACCCAATAAGAAATTTCATAAATTTATACCGGTACTTACTGTTGTAGCATCAGCATTACCTGCCGCCTGCCAGAATGAAACAAAACCCAATGTAATACTCATCCTGGCTGATGATATGGGTTATTCAGGGATTACACCATTTGGAGGAATAAATCTTGAAACCCCTGCTTTTGATAAGTTGGCAAAAGATGGTGTTGTTTGTACAAATTTTCACACAAATGCACCGGTATCTTCACCAACCCGTGTTTCTATTCTGACTGGTTCATATCAACAAAGAGTTGGTTTAAATCATATTTATTCTGAGTGGGATCCATTGGATGGATTGGATCCTGCTCAAACTCCGGCTTTCGCTACTCAGTTACAAAAAGCAGGATATCATACAGGTGCTTTTGGGAAGTGGCATCTGGGAGAAAATGAAAAGTTCAATCCTACAAATCACGGATTTGATGAATTCAGAGGATTCCTGAAAGGAAATGTCGATTTTATTTCCCACTATAATACTACCCCTGTAGTTGACTGGTGGCATAATAAAGAAAAAGCAGATGAACCCGGATACGCAACTGATCTGATAAACCGGTATGCAGTAGATTTTATTAAAGAAAGTGAAGGGGAACCATTCTTCCTGTATATTCCTCATGCAGCTATCCATACCCCAATTCAGGGCAGGAATGACGAACCTATCCGTACTGAAGAAATCTATGCATACGATAATGCCAGGAATATGCCTGTAGAAGAGTACCAACGAAGGTATAGGGAAATGATAAAAATTATGGATGAAGGCCTACAGATGATTATTGATGAGTTAAACAGGCAGGGAATACTGGATAATACATTTATCATCTTTTTATCCGATAATGGAGGTGAGGCAACGGCTGCAAGGAAATATCCCGGGGCAAATGGATTTTACAGGGGAAGTAAAGCTCAACTGTATGAAGGAGGTATTCGTGTGCCGGCTATTTTCTATTATCCTAAAACAATGCAACATAAGCGGACTGACGAACTGATGCTTTCGATGGATCTGATGCCTACAATCCTCGAATTCTGTAGTATAAAAAACAATCGTAAAATTGATGGTGTTTCACTTATTCCAACATTAATAGATAATGAACCCATGCCTGAAAGAGATATTTTCTGGGCAAACATGAGTGCTATTGCAATGCAGCGAGGTGAATGGAAAATTGTCTGGCAGAAAACCGGAGGAGGTTTCATGAATCCTGATGCAGAACCGAAATATACACTTGAATTATTCAATATGATGATTGACCCTAAAGAAGAACACGATTTAAGTGATACTTATCCTGAGAGAGCAGAGGAAATGAGAGCTGCAGCAGCTGATTGGTGGGAAGAATCCACTGAAGGGACAAGACTTGAAGATACTGCACCTTTAGAATATCAATTCGCTATACCTGCTGATCTTTTTGATAGATAATAAAGTAAATGATGTTCCTAACGGTACAATCCACAAAATATGGTACGATTCTCCAACACGGGAATGGGGTGTTTTAGATGAATAGCCAGAAGCACGACGCATGTTCTCATTTTAAATTGAAAATGAAATGAATACAAGATCTTCTTTAATTGCCCTACTTGGCATAGGTACTACTGTTCCGGTATTGATATCCTGTCAGAATCAGGCACCGAAACAGCCGAACATCATTTATATTATGAGCGACGATCATGCCTGCCAGGCTATCAGTGCTTATGGCGGACCTCTTGCAGAACTTGCCCCGACTCCCAATATTTACAGGATTGCCGCCAACGGAATACTGTTCAACCGTTGTTATGTTACCAACTCATTAAGCGGCCCTTCCAGTGCAACCATATCTGACCAGATGCAGGGTGAAAGCATTTTACCAATTCTCAAAGGACATACTCCTGATAATTGTAGGAAAGCTTATTATTACCATTATTATGAAGCCCCGAGTGAACATTATGTACTGGCTTCATCCAGCAGATTCTTTAAGGGCACTTATGAGATTTCAAAACCAGAGGATGCCATAAGGAGCACATCTTAAAAACATAGATTGTTTTTTTAAGGTTAGTATATGGGTTGATAGGGGTGTTCTGATGAGCACCCTTTTTTCCTCTATCTTCATGTTATCAGGCTGCCTTGGATGGTTATAATAATGATTGCGAAATAGGGAATAAAATACAATGAATAAAGACTGGTTATAAGAATAATAGTGTTATTTTGCGAAAAAACCGATAATTAAAGAAATCTATAATTTGTTAACAGGATCAAACAGGTAACAAGTAATAACTAAAATTAATATAAATACTAATTCATAAAATATCATACATGAAACCTCTGAAAGTCATATTCTGCCTGGCATTAATAAGCCTATTATTTTTGATGACCGGTTATGCTGTTGTCAATGCACAAAAACTTAAACCCGGACCACAGGACCTCTCCTTCTTTTCAAAAGTGGATGAAACTGATCAACCCTTTGCTGTGTATATCCCGAAGAATTATGATGAATCCCGGAAATATCCTCTTGTGATCTTTTTGCACGGGGCAATGTCGAATCACCGGCTTGGTCTGCGTCGTGCTTTCGGCCAGGGAAACATACAGGGAGAGGATTTTATTAAACCCGGTAATGTTCCGGTTGAAACCGATCTTGAATCCACAAGGTACTGGCCTGATTTAAAGGATGTTGACTATATTGTTGCGGCACCTTATGCCCGCGGTACTGCAGGCTATCAGGGAATACCTGAACAGGATGTATATGAGATGCTCGACGATCTTAAGAGCCGTTTTTCAATTGATGAAGACCGGATATATCTTACCGGGTTGTCGATGGGAGGAGGAGGTACTATCTGGCTCGGCCTTACACAACCTGATATTTGGGCAGCAATTGCACCCTGTTGTCCTGCACCACCTGAAGAATCGGCAGAGCTGGCTTCAAATGCTTCAAACCTGCCTGTTCACCTGTTTGTGGGTGATAAGGATTTCCTTCACAAAACAGCTCTCGACTGGAAAGCAAAATTCGAAACAATAACACCAAGGTTTAAATATATAGAATACCCCGGGATAGGGCATAACAGTTGGGAATATGCATATAAAGACGGATTTATTTTCGAATGGTTTTCACAATTCGAAAGGGATCTCTTTCCGCAACAGGTGAAGTTTTCAACAAAATGGTTTAAATACAATAAAGCCTATTGGGTGAAGTTCGATAACCTTACTCCGGGAACATTGGCCACTATTGATGCTAAATTCACAGAAACAAATAATATTGAAATAACAACCAGTGGCCTTGAAGGCTTCTCACTTAACCTCGAAGGTCATCCGATGTTCACCCCCGGGAAAAAAGGAACAATACTTCTTGACTCCAAAAAATTCACATTCAAAACAGATGATGCTGTCTCATTTACAAAAGATAATGGCATTTGGGTAAAAAAGAAATTCACCCCAGGACTTACTTCCAAACAACCTGGAGCGGAAGGTCCTCTATATGAGGCTGCCGCTGGTAATCATGTTTATGTTTATGGAACAGAGGGAGATCCTTCAGAGGAAGTGATTGCAGAAAGAAGAGCTGCGATTGCTTCATTGGCCGACTGGTCAGGTATGGCAGGAAGAATAATGGTATTTCCTCGAATAATATCCGACAGGCAGGTACGCCAGAGTGATTATGAAACATCAAACCTGATACTATTCGGAACTAAGGAAACAAATTTAATAATTGCCAAATTTGCCGACAAAGTACCAATGCATCTTAATCCTGATGCTGCAAATGATTACGGACTGGTTTATATTTTCCCGCTAAATCAACATTATGTTGTAATAAATTCAGGACTTCCGTGGTGGACACCTCCAAAGCAGGAAGGTAGTTCCGGAGGAATAGCATTTATGGGAACAAAAGTAGAAGTCCTGAAACAGTTTGAAGACTTTATATTATTTAAAGAAACACCTGATAATGTGGTTGCAGGGGGAAGATTTGATAATAACTGGAAATTACCGGCTGAAGCTGCAGAAGCTATGAATGCAACCGGTGTGGTTGAAATAAAATAGTATATTGAATCTATAATTGTATTACGAAAGAAAAAAGAATAGGTATATCTATCATTGAAGGGATATAACCAGCAAACAATATTACTGAGTTAATACATATAAAAAAACTTAAAGTCATGAGATCTAACCGACGTAATTTTATCAAAACTATGGGAGCAGGAGCAACAGGTGTTGCTTTAGGATCAGCTTCCATTACTGCCACATCCTGTACCAGGGCAGGAACTACTGCCGGTACAGAAAATGTTGAATATGACGATCAGGTGCTTTTTATCGGTGATGATATCGCACTTGCCGATACTCAGTACGGGAAAGTTAAAGGATATACTCTAAGGGGTATTTATTATTTCCTTGGGATTCCTTATGGAGCGGATACTTCAGGACCTAACAGGTTTATGTCGCCCCAGAAACCCGAACCATGGGAGGATATCTTCCCTGCAGTATGGTGGGGCAACACTGCTCCCCAGAATATGGAGAACAGATATGCTAACACCTATCAATCATTTGCTGACCACTGGAATTATTATGATGTAAATGAGGATTGCTTGCGGCTTAATGTTTTCACTCCGGCAATTAATGACGGGAAGCTTAGACCTGTAATGTTCTGGTGTCATGGCGGAGGATTCACAAATGGAAATGGCATTGAACAGGATGGATATAATGGGGAGAATTTATGCCGGTTCGGTGATATTGTGTTTGTATCCGTAAATCACAGGCTGGGTCCGATGGGATTTTCAAATTTTGTTGGTGTCGGCAGAGAAAAATTTGCTG
>CAZTXH010000197.1:0-5084 GCA_964617415.1 uncultured Rikenellaceae bacterium
ATATGGTTTCGACAATACAAATATTGATGAGGTGAAAAAAATCATCGGTAATTCATTCAATAATAAACAGGAATCAACCTCAGATAATATTCTTCACGATGCCCGATATGATTACCTGGGACGTGTTGATTTTCCTATCCTGTCGGAAAAGTTGCTTAAGGAAAAATCGGAATACAGAAAACCACATGGCAGTAAAGAATGGATTGATATTCAGAGAAAACTTCTTATGGATCATGAGTTTATAACAAATACAGCAAAGCTTCTAAGAAGCGTTTCAGTTGAAGATCAGATAGCCAGTCTGCTGAAGGATCAGGATTAATAAGGCGAAAATTTGAGGATAAACATTAATGATGTACTTTTACCGTCCGATATTAACATAATTATTATGGAGTTATTTGATTGGAAAAACCTGCCGTTTGGTTATATAAAAACCGATTATAATATCCGGTGTAAATATAAAGACGGCAAATGGGGAAAACTGGAAGTATCAACGTCTGATTATATAGATGTACACATAGCAGCCACAGGTCTGCATTACGGTCAGGAAGCATTTGAAGGGCTTAAGGCTTATAGGGGCAAAGACGGGAAGGTCAGACTTTTTCGCTGGGAAGAAAATGCCGAAAGGCTTATTCTTTCCGCAGAAGGTGTAATAATGTCCCCGTTGCCGGTTGAGCTTTTCAGAGAAGCAGTCTTTCAGGCAATAAATCTGAATAAAAAATATGTACCACCATATGGTTCGGGTGCTACTCTTTATATCAGACCATTATTATTTGGCAGCGGACCTGAAGTTGGTGTAAAACCTGCTGATGAATATACATTTCTTGTATTCGTAACTCCTGTCGGACCCTATTTCAAGGGTGGTATAAAACCCGTTAATATGCTGATATGCAGGGATGTGGACAGGGCTGCCCCTCATGGTACAGGTATTTTTAAAGTAGGAGGGAACTATGCAGCAAGCCTCAGGGCACTCATTGCTGCAAAAGCAGACGGTTATGCAAGTGCAATCTTTCTTGATGCCAAAGAGAAAAAATATATCGATGAATGTGGTCCTGCAAATTTCTATGGGATAAAGGATAACACATACGTAACTCCTAGATCGGAATCCATTTTGAATTCGATAACAAACCGGAGCCTGATTGATATTGCAGGTACTATAGGGTTGAAAACAGAAAGACGTCCGGTTCCTGTTGAAGAACTTGGTACTTTTACTGAGGCCGGGGCATGTGGTACTGCTGCTGTAATAAGCCCTATAGGAAAGATCGTGGATCCGGATAAAAACATGATATATGAATATTGCAAGGATGGTAACCCGGGGCCTCTTACTATGAAACTATATAATAAACTTGTTGCCATCCAGAACGGTGATGAAGATGATGAATTTGGCTGGATGATAGTGGTGGAATAAGATAAAAGTATAATACCTGATTTTTACAGGCTCCCCTCTCCCTTGGGAGAGGGGTAAGGGGGTGAGGTAGATATGAAGAAAACAGAAAACGGATCATCTAAAACAAAACTGAGGAGCTCTTATGTTACACTCGTTGTAAGTGTTTCACTTGTTCTGTTTCTTCTGGGAATACTTGGACTGGTACTGATAAATGCAAAGGAGTTGTCAGATTATTTTCGTGAGAGTCTATCATTTTCGGTGATACTGGATGATGATGCCAAAGAAGCGGATATCCGGATGCTGCAAAAAGATCTTGATGCCAAATATTATGTAAAATCAACAGAATATATATCGAAAGAGGTGGCAGCTGCCAAGATGCAGGAAGAACTGGGAGAGGATTTTATAAGCTTCCTGGGTGATAATCCACTGCCTTCATCTATTGATGTTTACCTTGTCTCAAATTATACAAGTCCTGATAGTGTAACAAAAATTGAAAAATATATTCTTGAATATCCTTTTGTGAAAGAGGTCTATTATCAGGAATCACTTCTGTTCCTTATAAATGAGAATGTAAGGAAAATAAGTCTTTTCCTGCTGGTTATAAGTGCTTTCCTTTTTCTCATTGCTCTTACAATCATCAATAATACCATACGATTGGCAGTTTATTCGAGGAGATTTTTAATAAGGACGATGCAGCTTGTTGGCGCAACAAGGTCATTTATCCGGCGTCCATTTATTATTCAAAGTGCATTTCACGGATTCATAGCTGCACTTATTGCTATAATCCTTCTTATGATAATGCTCTATCTTATTGAAAGGGAATTTTTTATGCTGTTTACCCTCGAAAGTACCATACTACTGATATTTCTGGGTGGGGCAATAATCATTGTAGGGATATTGATTAATATGATATCAACATTCTTTTCTGTGAACAGGTATCTTGACATTTCTGAAGACAAACTATATTATTAAAATAACATGGCAACAAAAAATGAAAAAAAGCAAAAATTGAATTTTGCATTGGGACGTGAGAATTATAAACTACTGGCTATAGGTTTTGTTATAATTATTATTGGCTTTCTCCTGATGCTGGGCGGGAAAACAAAAGATCCCAACGAATTCAGTTATGATATTTTCAGTTTCAGAAGGATCACGTTGGCTCCGATTGTAGTGCTTGCAGGTTTTGTTTTTGAGATATGGGCCATTATGAAAAAACCCAGGGAAAAAGAAGAAGAACAAAAATAAAAATTGGCAATTGGCAGTTTGCAGTTGGCAATAATCGGTACCTTTTGCCAACTGCTTTTTGCCAACTGCTTTTTGCCAATTGCTTTTTGCCAACTGCTTTTTGCCAACTGCCTATTGCCAATTGCTTTTTGCCAACTGCTAACTAATCATAAAACTAATACTAAACATTAATAATTGATATGACCTGGTTTGAAGCATTGGTCCTTGGCCTGATTCAGGGACTCACAGAGTTTTTACCTGTTAGCAGTTCGGGACACCTGGAAATAGCCAAATCACTTTTCGGAGTTAATCCTGAATTTAGTTTTTATTTTACAGTAGCTGTTCACGGGGCAACAATACTTAGTACTATTGTAGTATTCTGGAGAGAGATAATTAAACTTATGAAAGGAACACTGGAATTCAGAATGAATGATGAAACTTCGTATGTTCTTAAAATAATTGTATCAATGATCCCGGTTGGTATTGCAGGATTATTGCTAAAGGACCCGATCGAAAGAATGTTCACCGGAAATATGGTATTTGTAGGATTTATGCTCATCATTACATCTCTGTTACTGGCGGGAGCACATTTTATAAGGAAGAGGAACAGAACAATAAATTACCTTGATGCCTTTATTATTGGTATTGCACAGGCATTCGCCGTAATTCCTGGTATCTCGAGATCGGGTGCTACGATTGCTGCAGGACTCATGATTGGAAATAAAAAAGATGAAATGGCAAGATTCTCTTTTCTTATGGTCCTGATACCTGTGATAGCTGCAAATCTACTTGAAATATTTACCGGGGAAGTAATTGCCGGTAGTTCCGGAGTGGGAGTAATATTGATCGGATTTTTTGCTGCTTTTTTCTCCGGCTACCTTGCCTGCAGATGGATGGTAGAGCTGGTGAGACGCAGTAAGCTAATCTGGTTTTCTGTCTATTGTGTGATTATTGGTTTGCTATCAGTAGTACTGGGTTAATATGGAAGATAAGAGGAGTAACATATTTACTGAAGGGCAGGTCCTCTTATTTGATAAGCCGCTTTACTGGACCTCCTTCGATCTTGTAAACAAGGTACGTATAATGATAAGAAGCATATTCGGGATTAAAAAACTTAAAGTCGGACATGCCGGCACCCTGGATCCTCTTGCCATGGGACTTATGATATTATGTACAGGGAAAGCCACCAAAAGGATTATTGAATTCCAGGATCTTGATAAAGAGTATATTGCCACCCTCCATTTTGGTGAAACAACACCATCATTTGATCTGGAGACCGAGATTGACGGACATTATCCGACTGGACATATCACACAAGATTTGGTTCGTAACACTCTGAATGAATTTATCGGAAAACAGGAACAGGTGCCACCGTTACATTCGGCAAAACTCATTGAAGGGAAACGAGCTTATAAGATTGCAAGAAAGGGGATAACTAAAAAACTTGAACCATCGACTATATTTTTCAGGGAGTTGGAGCTTCTTGATTTTGGAGTACCCGAATCGAAGATCAGGTTATTGTGCAGCAAGGGAACATATGTAAGATCATTTGCCAGGGATCTTGGTGAAGTTCTGAAAAGCGGCTGTTACCTGTCGGCACTTACAAGAACAGCTATAGGTCCATACAAACTTGATAATGCCTGGAATTTAGAAAAATTCGAAAATTATCTGGTTCAAATGAAACAAAACGGAAATTTTTACGTATAAAGGATTTCTAAATTTATAAGCAATTATGAAGTTATCGCAATTCAGGTACAATCTGCCGCAGGAGCTGATTGCACTTTATCCTTCGCAAAACAGGGATGAGTCAAGATTGTTTGTTGTTGACAAGAAGACCGGGAAATATGAACATAAGGTCTTTAAGGATATTATTGAATATTTCAATGAGAAGGATGTTCTGGTCTTCAACAACACAAAGGTATTTCCCGCCAGGTTGTATGGAAACAAGGAGAAAACAGGTGCTGAGATTGAAGTTTTTCTTTTGCGTGAGCTGAACAGGGAACAAAGGTTATGGGATGTACTTGTTGATCCGGCAAGGAAGATCAGGATAGGGAATAAGCTCTACTTCGGAGAGGATGACATGCTTGTAGCTGAAGTGATAGACAATACTACATCAAGAGGCAGAACCCTGAGGTTTCTCTTTGACGGCACTTATGAGGAATTCAAGAAGACACTTTACAGTCTTGGAGAGACACCACTGCCAAAATTTATTAACCGGCCTGTAGAACCGGAGGATAATGAGAGATACCAGACCATATTTGCAAAGTACGAAGGCGCTGTTGCAGCTCCTACTGCAGGATTACATTTCAGTCGTGAACTTCTGAAAAAACTGGAGATCCTTGGTGTCGATTTTGCAGAAATAACATTACATGTTGGTCTTGGTAATTTCAGAAGTGTTGATGTTGAGGATCTTACAAAACACAAGGTCGATTCGGAAAGAATCAGGATCACTGACGAGGCGGCAGAATTAGTTAAC
>CAZTXH010000198.1:0-5039 GCA_964617415.1 uncultured Rikenellaceae bacterium
CCTGGATACCGCAGCCTCCCTCGTCATCTCCTCCATAATACAATGCCATATCAGGTATATTTCCTTTTTCATCAGGAGGAAGCTGATGTATAAACGGCTGAGGTATAAGGCAAAAAATCGATTGAAGAAGCAAAATCCAGTTGTCTGCAAAAGGAACAGTAAAATCCAGCATTCTGCCAAGTACAATTGCATCAAATGTTCTGTAGTATCCATCTCCGTCATAATCACGGTCAACGGGTCTTCCCTGATGCATTGTCCAGATGGTCTGGGGCAGATTAAAAGTGAAATAGTATGCTGTTCCGCTTCCGTACCTGTTTTTTACAATGGCAGGATAAGAGGTGTCTTTTCCCCATATTCCGCCATCATACAGTTTCCCTATACTTCCGGCTCCAGATGTTTCAACAGCGTTAACACCTGATATAACAGGTATAAGTCCCTTTTTCGGTCCCTTGCTTTTCTCTTCCTTTACAACATCAAGGTAGTCATATCTATAGTATGAGCTGATTGTAAACTCATCATCCGGCTGTTCAATATATCCCTTTGGTTTTATCCCGAACAAATCATTAGCCCCACCGGTCTGAAATCCAATCAGTATTCCACCCTCATTAAGCCATTTTCCGATTTTAATCTTAAGCTCATCGCTTATTTCATAGTTCCCAACTACAAGATACTTAAAGTCGGATGTCAGTTCTTCATTCTCCACATTAACCGCTTTTATACCCGTTTCATCAAAAATCTCTTCAATATACCTAAACCAGTAGTTTTTCCCGCTTAACTGCACTCTTTTCATTTCAATAATATTTAATATATATCCTGTCACTTAAGGATGCCCTTTCACGCTTACCCTTTTATTGCACCTATCAGAATACCTTTTACAAAATATTTCTGAAGGAAAGGATAAACCATCATTATTGGAATAATTGTTATTACTGTAATAGCCATTTTCAAAGAATTTGTTGAAATAGATACCTCCTGCTTCGTTCCCAGTTTATACTGTTCCAGACTTGATGATGCCTTGTTGACCACAAAATTTATCAGAACATATTGTAATGGATGCAGTTCGGTTTTTTCTGCATTATAAAGCATGGTGTCTATATACATATTCCATTGAGATACTATGAGAAACAACCCGACCGCTGCAATTACAGGTTTGCACATTGGAAAAATGACTCTAAGAAATATTGTAAATTCCTTTGCTCCGTCTATGCGCGCAGCCTCTTCCATACTGAGCGGTATACCCTCAATATATGTTTTTACCAGAATCATGTAAAACACACTGATGGCGCTTGGAAGAACATATACCCAGAACGTTCCGGTAATTCCGATTGTCTTGAACCACAGATAGGTCGGAATAATTCCACTGTTCAAATACATTGTTATTATAAAATACTTCAATAATATTTTACGTCCCACAAGTTTTTCCTTTGAGAGAACATACGCTGCCATGGAAATGACCGTTAAAGTGATAACAGGTCCGATTACACTCCTCAACACCGATATAAGAAGTGCGTGAGGTATACCCGCACTTTCAAATGCAAGTTTAAACGCCTTGATTGTTAAGTCTTTCGGATACAGCAAAAACTGATACTTTGCCTTATTAGGATTGCTAAGTGAATAAAATATCATATAGAAGAAAGGATAGGCAGTTAACAATGACATAATTGTCATTGTCGTTGTATTTATAATACCAAATATTATATCTTCAAATGTTTTTTTCATTTTTTCATTTCCCCCACCTTAAAAAATAGATCTTTGGGAAATCTTTTTGCTCAATGAATTTACAAAGAGCAGCGTAAGTACACTTGCGGCCGTTTTAACAATACCCGCCGCGGTTGCGTATGAGAAGTTAAAAAGCTTTAAACCGTAACGGTAAATATATACATCAAAAACTTCCATGTATGACCTGTTGGTTGGATTGGAGAACAGGAAATACTGTGAAAAGTCTGATGAAAAAAGGTTCCCTGCATTTATTATCAGTAATATTGTAACCATCGGTGCTAAAGAGGGCAGTGTTATATACCATATTTTTTGAAATCTGCCGGCCCCGTCAATATCTGCAACTTGATAAAGCTCGGGCGAAATGTTCATTATGGCTGCCAGGAACAGTACCATATTATATCCCGTGTACCGCCAAAGTGTCACAAAGATGATGAGTGGCCATGCATACCCCGGATTCCCAAGAAAATCTATTCCTCTATCTGTAATCTTCAGCCGGACCAGCATGGTATTGATGAGCCCGTCTTGGACTGAAAGAAATGTATAGAATATAATATACACTACAGCCGTTGATATGAAAAACGGAAAAAAGGAGCATGTCTGAACTATACTCCTTATCCATTTTGTTTTTACTTCGTTAACAAGAATGGCCAGTCCACAGGCCAGAACCATACTTACAACAAGATAAATGATATTGATTGAAACAGTATTTCTTAAAACCAGCAATCCGTCATTTGCATCTACTAAAAACGCCTTGAAATGCTCAAGACCTGCCCATTTCCCTTTAAAAATACTAAACCCTACTTTGTAATTGGTAAAAGCCATAATCCATCCGTATAAGGGAACATACAAAAAAATAAGGGTAACCAGAAATGCAGGCATCAGCATTAAATACCATGATTTCTGTCTTGCCATCAAACTCAGTTTTTCTTTCAAGGCTTTTCCCATTGAATCACCCTTTACGCATGTTAACCTTATCTGTCATGCATAATCAGATCCCGTCCCTTGCAACTGCGGAATGTAGGCTAAATATATATCAAATTATTTATTGTTAAAACCAATTTTTCCCTGCGGCACAACATTGAATACTGCACCGCAGGGAAAAGTAATTACTTTCGGAATGACACTGGTTATCTATTTAAAAATAGCCTTTGCCTTTTCCATATTTTTATTGTATATATCCAGAATTTTTTGAGGCCCCAAAGCATCGTGTTTTTTGATAAACTCATCCCAAATCGCTTCAAATTCCTCATCGCTTTCGGCTGTAATTAATTTTGCCGTATAATCTACACGAAGCTGGGTGATTCTCTCTTCAAGACGTTGTTCATCTGGATAATCCTGAGGAATATTTGCCGAATTTTGTATAAGTCCCACGTCAATTCTTTCGGGTTCCAGATACCTTCCTTTCCAGGGATCCGACTCACTTTCCCATCCCAGATTCTCATATGCCTCAAAAAGCCTCTGGTCTGTTGTGGCATTTCTGAAACTCTGACTGTATCTCATAGTATAGGGCTGTTTATTTGAATCCACTGCCAGTGTCACTCCAAGGAAATGAAATTGTTCAAGTCCTTCTATTCCCAGTATTTTGGGATCTTCAAGATATTTTGCTAAAAAATCATCAGTCAAAACTCTTAATCCATCTACAATTTTGTAGTGAACTCCTTCAATTCCCCATCCCAGTGTAATCTGTCCCTCTTCGGTAGCTACCCAGTTTATCAACTGCATAATTCTTTCAGGATGTTTTGCGTTTTTAGTAATAAGCTTTGAATTAAATGCATTATTGGGAAGAACTCCTATCATTCTTTTGTCTTTGTTGTCCCACTGCTCCTGCAGCATAATCGGCATGGTTATATATTGCATCTCCGGATGACCCTGCTCTTTCAAATTGGCATTTGCAGAGTCTCTTGTCCATGTCTGGTAAAAAGCTGTTACGGGTCTGCCTACGTTAAGTTTTTCATCAACCTGGGCACAATATGTCGTAAAACATTCCCTATCCAGCACTCCCAAACGGTATGCCTTATTGAAAAAATATACAGACTGTTTTGAATATGGATTTTTTACATAATCCGTATATTTACCCTTTTCATTATCCCATATACCGACCTTATTACCTGCGTATTCCGTATATTTACCTTTTGAAAATAAAATATAGGGCAGTGCGGCAATTCCCCATGACTCTGCAAGAGGGGCAACCATACCTATCGTTTTATTCCCGTTTGTTTCAGGGAATTTTGCTAGAGCCTTAGCCACAAAGTCAAGGTATTCTTCGTCTGTTTTAAGTTCAGGCCATCCGAAAGCCTCAAGAATATCTGTTCTTACAAGCATATCCAACCCGGGTCCCTTTCCCATATCATTGAATGTGCCAGACTCAAACTTGTAAAGCTTTCCATCATCTGAAACGGCTCTCCAAATTGGCATAATGTCTTTATAACGATCCTTGAAATCCGGACCGTATTCCTCTATTAAGTCGTCAAGCGGAAGAACTGCACCGGCATTAATATATTTCTTTACATTGTCATCCCATTCCACAGACATTAATTCAAGATAGTCGCCTGATGCGAGCATAAGGTTCTGTTTTTCTGCCCAGTCACCTGCATAAGGTATAAATTCAAAAACAATGTTGAACTTATCCTTGATAACCTTTCCTATTGTTGACTCATCACTCATTGTAAAAGGTATTGCTATGCCTTCTTTAAGATACTTGATTCGATACTCAGGCAGTTCCTTCGCAGTTGCATCGGTTTTGTCACTCCTACCTGCACATAATGCAATCGAACACATCATCGCCAGAACAATAACCAAACTCATACGTCCTAATAATTTAAACCTCATCTTTCCTCTCTCCTTCTCAAATTTTTTTCTCACAGACAGTTACATGTACAATTAAATTTGACTTTCTTCATATACCTTAGTCATTTTCCATACATAACCTCCTTACTCTCCGGAGTTTGGTTCCAGTCGAAAATCCGGACTCTGGCAAATTCAATTTTGTTTTTAACTGCCTAAAATTATCTTGTTTTCAATTGCTTGCTCCTGAAATCAGGTACTTCCAAAGCAGCACCATTCTGTTCGGCAGACTTAGCTGCCATTATTGCGGGAGCAGCAGTTTCAACCGCTTGATAAACATCCATGGTAACTTCCCTGCCTTCCGTTACAGCCCTTATAAATCCGTCAACAGGCCACCAGTCCAGGCCGCCGTGACCGCTTTTTTTAGCGGCTTCATCCAAATTACTGTCAGCCAGTTCCCAATTCATATCCATCCAGTCAGTTTCCCCATCCACTACCCACATTTTAGGACTGTCATGCAGTGAACGCGCCCATTC
>CAZTXH010000199.1:0-5033 GCA_964617415.1 uncultured Rikenellaceae bacterium
CTCCTGATGGAAGTATTTTATCAATGAGTTTCTGGGTAAACAAGGCCATGACCATTCCCAGAATTGAAATTACAATTCCAATAAAGATACTGATCAATAAAAGGTCTTTTTCAGGTTTTATATTATCTATTATCCACTTCCATTTGTTTTTTCTGTTTTGTTTTTCATATTTAAAATTACCATTTGGAATCAATCCCAGACATTTCCCGCTCACCCATATTTTACTGAGCTCATCATCTGTTAATAACTTAACTCCACTTGCAGGATCCCAAATTAAAAATTTACCGTTCTCATATCCATAGTATATAATATAATGCTCATGACCTTTTTTAACTGTGACATGAAGTATCAAAACATCATTATATTCAACAATTTCATTTATCGATGCCTCATATCCTGTTGCATTCATTCCACATTCTTTAGCGGCTTGATAAAGCCCCAGGAGTGAAGTTCCGGATTGTGATGTTCCACTCAACTTACGGATTTCTTCAATAGTCGAATCTCCTCCAAAATATCTTATTAGTGAAGCCAGACATGCTGCACCACAATCTGTTGAATCGTGTTGTAGCAGAGAATGTTTTTCTATTTTGTTAATCCTGTTCACTCAAATTGAAGCATTTAATAATTGTCTCTGTTTTATACTCTCCATAAAACACCTCAATCAAATTTAATTCCCTGTCATATAAATAATTAGATGGAATATAATTTCGACCGAAAATGTCCCCAAATATGAACGCTGTATCTATCAAAGTGGTAAAATTATGTTTCCCTGCATGATTACAGCCTTTAAGGAATTTTCTCACAGTATCAGGAACTGCAAAAGTGACAAGGATTAACTTAATATCTGATTCTATTATATTACTATTTAATAATTCAGATATTTCATATTGACAATGCTCACAATCCGGATGAAAGTTAACTATAAGAAGTGGCCCTTCTTCTATTTCTGAAGATGAAAATGAATCATTCTCCAGAGACAATAAAGAGAACTGCGGTAAACGATTTATTTCCTCTGCTAATTGATTTTTTTCTTGTAGCTTTTGTATAGAGCCCCAGACTAAAAAGAGCAATCCTGAAACAAATATTAGAATTAAAACAATCAAGATTAGCTTTTTCATGCACATATTTTTAATTGTAGCAACGGTTCTATAATGAAGAGTCAATTGATATAAACATTATAAGCACCACCCAAAAAAGGAGAGCAGGCATATACGAATAGATTACCACCTTTTCTGATTTTATTCTTTCGATTGAACCAGCCCTGGTAAGACCAACCGATAATATAAATATGTACATCATCTGGAAAAGATTGACGCTCTGAAGTGGAAATATCCAAATTTTACTAACCTCCGATCTATCGAATAGATTAACAAGAGATAAAGGGTAGAAAAAATTAATGTCATTCAGATCATAATTGCCGGCAAAAAGATAAAACCACAAGAATTTTGTAAACCCTGCAAAAACAAAAATTATTTCACATGCTATTACAATTCTGAAGATTAAACCAAATGATATTTTTTCATGAAGATTACAGAAAAATACTCCTGCATATAATACTATGCTGGTCACTGTAAACTTAATGATGAGCATTAGCGGCAGGAATACATAATTTATCCATGAAAGTCTTTTCAATTCCTCAAATAATTTTATTGATCTCTCATACGACAGCTGTTCACTATAAGAATTATAAAAGACTATTTCATTTATTAAAACATTCTTTGAAAGCCAGAAAATAACTAAATAAGATGCTGTTATTACAATAAATAACTTAAAGCTTTTCAAATTGAAATAATGATCCAGTAAACTCATAATGGTCAATTTCTTAAGACTAATTAAAATAAATCCTAATGAATTATACTTGATCCAGAATACCGGATTCAGTTTCAATAGTAATTCTTATCCTCCTTTTATCAGCATAATAATATGATTGGCGAGAGCATGAATATCTTATATCCACTCCCAAATAACGCATTTCCTGAAGAGATTCATAAAGAGTACTTCTTTTTATACCGAGTTTTTCAGCAAACTCTTCAGGTGTGCCGGTAGCTTTCATAAATATCAACGCATCAATGCGTTTTATTCTTTCAATGTACTTAGCGAGACTCATAATTCTGTATTAATAAATGAAAAACATAAATA
The DNA here is from genome assembly GCA_964617415.1 of uncultured Rikenellaceae bacterium. Lineage (GTDB taxonomy): Bacteria > Bacteroidota > Bacteroidia > Bacteroidales > VadinHA17 > LD21. The sequence goes on from CAZTXH010000199.1 coordinate 2,140, forward strand.
AAATTGATGATTATGAAACCCCCTGATAAATCGGGGCAGGCTTTCTGGGGTTTTAATATTTTTTTGTGAATTATCCTTTCTAACATACGTATAACTCCTCCAGAGTTCTCTTCCTACCTTATATAAAATCATTGAAATGACAGGCTTTGCTTTCCTTTCAGCACGAGGGTAAAAGCAGTAAATATTCTTTGCGAAATCAATAATACAAAGAATCAATGTAAAGACATTAAAAATAGAAATTCCACTTATTTTATGATTAAAAAGGTTAAGCATGGTCCGGTTTACGTTTGTTATTTTCTTTTTGTCCATTAAATTCTACCTACCCTGTACAACATAAATCAAGAGCTCAACCTATAATACTATTCCTTTGGGCTGGAGAAATTAAAAATCATTAATGTTTTGTTTAAAAAAGATTGTACGGTTATTTTCCTATACATGTCACAACTATCGGATTTGTGACACAATATTTTTGAAAAAATTAAACAATAATTGTTTATTTATAATTAGTCTTAATTAACACAACGTAAAATCCTCAGCCCTGGTAAAAAGGATCTCCTCTTGAGACAATAGGATAAGCTTGTAAAAAGTATTGAGAGATTCCTCGTCCCGATCCCGTCCCGAGGACTCGGGATCGGGACGAGGAATCTCCATCTTTTATATCAAACATGCATTAAATGTGATTTAATTCAATGTTTTTTAATTAAGTAATAAGTGTTTATGATTTTCAATAGTGATAATTACCAAAAAAAACTCCCCTTTCAGACGGGTTTTAATGAAGTACTATCTTTCACTTACCCACTCCTAACCTCCCGATATGCTTTCACTCCGTTCAAGCTATCGGGACAACTTGTCCCGTGAAACGGGAGGCTCTCCAAGGAGGGGAACCTATAAAAAAAAGCCCGTCCTTTTCAGACGGGCTTTATAGCATTAATTTATAACTATTCTTAACTAATCTTTCCTTTCCCCTGTCTTAGTTATATGGCACCAATTACAAATCGGCGCCAGCATTAGCCCCCTTTGGGGGGGTTGGGGGGTCAAGGTCAATGCAACAACGTTATATCACCAACTTTATTGAATGGTTCTCCATTAGCATACTTTCCTTCCACGTACCATACATAAACTCCCTGCGGACAAAGCTCACCTTTGTAATACCCGTTCCATGGTTTATTGATATCATGGCTTTCGAATATCAGCACTCCGAGCCTGTTGAAGATCTGCAGCTTGTACTTGATTACCTTTTCCTGTATCGGCGGATAGAAGAAGTGATCCATCTGATCCGGCGGTATTGGATAATCTACCTCTACAGGTCCGTCCAGGTTAGGCTGGAAGACCGTCGAGAACCTTAACTCTCCGGCAGGCTCTACGGTGATACCGGGCGAAAGAACGAATTTGTCGGAGCAACCGTTTTCAGAGTATACCCAGAGGGTAATGTCGAAGACACCTGGTTCCATATACTTATGGTATGGCTCTTTGAGCTTCGAGGTATCACCATCACCGAACTCCCACAGGTAGGTGTCACCACCTTCACTCAGGTTGAAGCACCTTACTTTCTCATCATTCACAAAGACATATGTCGGCGATGCATCAAAGTAGGCTCTCGGAGAAGGATATACATGTACTACCTGCGATTTGGTATCGTCACCACCGGGACCTGTTACGGTCAGCTCGACAATATAACTGCCCGGATCGAAGTAGGTGTACTCCGGATTCTCTGCTGTCGAATAGCTTCCGTCACCGAAATCCCACCTGTATGAGGTGCCCGGTGTATCCGTATTCTGAGACGTGTTGCTGATAGTTATCGTCAACGGCTCACAACCCGAAGGTATCGAATCAAAATCAGCTACCGGCGGCAGAGGAAGAACACTCACCTGATGCACTACACTGTCGGAACAGTTAGCATTGTTCACAACAAGTGCTACATCATAAGTTCCAAGTTCAGTATAGGTATGTGACGGATTCTGCTCCGATGATGTTGTTTCATCACCAAAACTCCAGAGGTATGTCCAGTTACCGGCATTTGTCTGATCAGTGAAGTTAAAGGTATTGCCGGCCGGATCATAGATCTGTGACGGGTCATCCACGTTGAACTGAGGCTGAGGCACAGGGTATACTGTTATCGACATCGTGTCTACATCCGAACAACTGTAGAATGATGTTGTCGTAAGGGTAACAGTAAGTACAACAGGATCTTCCGTGAAGTTCGTAAAGGTATGTGTGGTTGTCTCCGTAGGTGAATAACCACTGGAACCATCACCATAATCCCAGAAGTACTTGCTTGCACCCGATGACGTTGTAAGGGTTACCGGGCTGCCGCTGCAGACTATGTTAGTGCTTGCAGTAAATGCAGCATCCACAGCAGGATAAACCGTTACTGATGATGTGAATTCATCATAGCATCCTAATGGCGACTGTACTTTCAGCGTAACATCATAGTATTCAATAGAAGCCGGATTCAGGTTGGTGTATTCATGTGACGGATTAGCATTCACAGAATCAACCGGTGATCCGTCATCAAAGTCCCACCAGAATTTCGATAATCCGGTCATATCCTTGGTGAAGTTGACACTCAGCGGCGTACATCCTGTAAGAACATCCTGCATGAAGCTTGCCGAAGGTGCATCAACGTTTATGGTGATATCATCGTCGGCAGTACATCCGTTACTGTCGGTTACCTTATAGTTAAGGACATAGGTAGAAGCTATCTGTGAGTTGAAGGTCGGTGCCTGTATGAAGTAATTGTCCAGAGGACCGACATCTCCTGTCCACAGATGTGATGTATAGGTTCCTGATCCGCCTGTAGGATTACCATCAATTACAACAGGTACATTACCACAGGCACTTATCGGATCAATAGCACTTAAGTCGACAACCGGGTTGTCATTAATCGTCAGAGT